>NZ_JBEYVO010000014.1:0-265874 GCF_040644055.1 Streptomyces sp. NPDC047043 | reverse complement strand
CGGGTGGAGACGACGACCACGTTGCCGTGGGTGTCGGCCAGGCACTGGGTCTCCACGTGCCGGGGCTTGTCCAGGTAGCGCTCGACGAAGCACTCGCCGCGGCCGAAGGCGGCCACCGCCTCACGCACTGCCGACTCGTACAGCTCGGGGACCTCGTCGAGGGTGCGGGCGACCTTCAGACCGCGGCCGCCACCACCGAACGCGGCCTTGATCGCGATCGGCAGGCCGTGCTGTTCGGCGAAGGCCACGACCTCCTCGGCGCCGCTGACCGGGTCCGGCGTGCCCGCCACCAGCGGGGCGCCGGCACGCTGCGCGATGTGCCGGGCGGCGACCTTGTCGCCGAGGTCGCGGATGGCCTGCGGCGGCGGGCCGATCCAGATCAGACCGGCGTCCAGGACCGCCTGCGCGAAGTCGGCGTTCTCGGAAAGGAAGCCGTAGCCCGGATGGATGGCGTCCGCGCCCGACTCGCGCGCCGCGTTCAGGACCTTCTCGATGTCCAGGTAGCTGCTCGCCGGGGTGTCACCGCCCAGGGCGAACGCCTCGTCCGCGGCGCGGACATGCAGAGCGTCGCGGTCCGGGTCCGCGTAGACGGCCACGCTCGCGATCCCCGCGTCCCGACAGGCCCGGGCCACGCGGACAGCGATTTCGCCACGGTTGGCGATGAGCACCTTGCGCACGATTGAGGCTCCCTCCTTGAAACAAGCCGAGTTTAGGGACTGCCGACACGGCACTTCGACCCGTCCCCAATGGTGAGCTTGCCCACACGGAGCGTGATACGAGGCTCGCTCGACCCGCGAAATCCCATGTCGCACCTCGGTACGCAGGACTCCTCCCGGCAACCCTAGCCCTCCCATGTGGTCAAGGTCTCTGTGAGAGCGTGCTGCGGGCCACTCGGTTTCTTTGTGGAGTCCCTACGAATGGCCCAACGATTCTTTGCCGCCGACAGAACTCTTGTCCCGGGGTTTACCCGTTAGTAGCGTTCACGATGTCTCGGACGTACTTGGGGTAACAGAGCATTGCCCGGCGGGCTCGGGCGGCAGTCGAAAGTGGGTGGGACCGGTGGTGCGCAGACCGGTGGCGTGGATCGTGGCCGTCGTCCTCTTCGTGGAGGCGTTCGGGGTGGCCGCGCTGAACTGGTTCCTGGGGGTCGTGGTCGACCGTCAGGACATGTCCCTGGCCGGCCTCGACCCCGACACGATGTCGGTGTCCTCGAAGGTCGGCGGCATCGTCTTCGGCCTCTACTACGCCCTGTGCGGCCTGGTCGCGCTCCTCGTGGCCCTGCGCAACCGCCCGCCGGCCGGCTTCGGCCGGATCCTGCTGATCAGCGCGGCCGTGGTGCACGGGCTGCTGGGGGCGTTCGTGTGGGGGCTCGTGGGCTGGGCCGCGTTCCTGTTCATGATCGCCGTACTCGCCCTCATCGTGCTGCTCCTGATGACGTACGACAGTCCGGCCGAACCCAGCGACACCCCGCCCACCGAGGCCCCCGGCCCCGAGGGCGGCAAGGACGACGGGGGCTCGCCCGTCACGCCTCCGCCGGCGCCCACAACTCCGTGATGCCGACGCCCAGTTGGGCGAGCAGCCGGCGGACCAGGGGCAGGCTGATGCCGATCACGTTGCCGTGGTCGCCGTCGATGCCCTCGATGAACGGGGCGCTGCGGCCGTCCAGGGTGAACGCACCGGCGACATAGAGGGGTTCGCCCGAGGCGACGTACGCGGCGATCTCCTCGTCGGTGGGCTCGCCGAAGCGGACGACGGTGGAGGCGGTGCCCGACGCGTACCGCTTGTTCGCCGTGTCCCAGATGCAGTGGCCCGTCTGGAGGGTGCCGGCGCGTCCGCGCATCGACTTCCAGCGGGCCGTCGCCTCCTCGGCGTCGGCGGGCTTGCCGAGGGCTTCGCCGTCCAGGTCCAGCACGGAGTCGCAGCCGATCACCAGGGCGCCGTGTGCGTCCGGCCGCGCCGCTACGACGGAGGCCTTGGCCTCGGCCAGCGCGAGTGCGAGTTCGGCCGGTGTGGGGGCCGTTACGGCGTCCTCGTCCACGCCGCTCACGATGACCTCCGGTGTGAGGCCGGCCTGGCGCAGGAGGTTCAGGCGGGCGGGGGACTGGGAGGCGAGGATGAGGCGGCGGCGGGGCGCGTCTGTCATGCGGTCAGGGTATCGCCGGTCACTTGAGACCGATCACGATCATTGCCAGGAGCATGGCCAGGGCCATGAGAAGGCCGAGCCGCCGCATCATGACCTGCATGTCTTGCAGTTCCTTGGGCGGCTCGTTCTCAGGGTCGGACCACAGCATGTCTTTTAGCTTGCGGAGGTTTGGCCGTGTGCGCCTGAGTACGCGTACTCAAGTTCTCGGCCCGCAGACGTAGTGACTTGTCTGCGGGCCGGTGGGGGCTTGTCGCGCGGTGCCCCGTGCCCCTGAAAAACCTTCGGTCACCCTGGCCAATACGTGCGGGCCCAGGACGTGGGCCCGGGCTGGGGCAGGCGGTGGCTTGCGATCCTGGACGGGTCGGACCAGGAGTCCTTGTCCCGTACCGCGCCCGGCGGGACCGAGGCCGCCGCCGCGGCGCGGGCGCGGACCACCGCAAGGGCGGCGGCCAGTTCCTCCGGGGTCGGGTTGCCCCGTACGACCTTGATGTTCATGACGGCTCCCAGGGTCCGCGGGCTAGAGGGGGATGTTGCCGTGCTTCTTCGGGGGCAGCGACTCCCGCTTGGTGCGCAGCTGGCGCAGGCCGCGGACGACGTGGCGGCGGGTCTCGGACGGCATGATCACCGAGTCGACGTAGCCGCGTTCGGCCGCGATGTAGGGGTTGAGGAGGGTGTCCTCGTACTCCTGGATCAGGCGGGCGCGGACGGCCTCGAGGTCCTCGCCGTTCGCCTCCGCCTCGGCGATCGTGCGGCGGTGCAGGATGTTGACCGCGCCCTGGGCGCCCATGACGGCGATCTGGGCCGTGGGCCAGGCGAGGTTGAGGTCGGCGCCGAGGTGCTTGGAGCCCATGACGTCGTAGGCGCCGCCGAAGGCCTTGCGGGTGATGACCGTGATGAGCGGGACGGTGGCCTCGGCGTAGGCGTAGATGAGCTTGGCGCCGCGGCGGATGATGCCGTCGTGCTCCTGGTCGACGCCGGGCAGGAAGCCCGGGACGTCGACGAAGGTGATGACCGGGACGTTGAAGGCGTCGCAGGTGCGCACGAAGCGGGCCGCCTTCTCGGACGCGGTGATGTCGAGGCAGCCGGCGAACTGCATGGGCTGGTTGGCGACGATGCCGACCGGGTGGCCCTCGACGCGGCCGAAGCCGGTGAGGATGTTCGGCGCGAACAGCGGCTGCGTCTCGAAGAACTCGGCGTCGTCCAGGATGTGTTCGATCACCGTGTGCATGTCGTACGGCTGGTTCGCGCTGTTGGGCACGAGAGTGTCCAGCTCGAGGTCCTCGTCCGTGACGGCGAGGTCCGCCTCCTCCGGGAAGACCGGGGCCTCGGAGAGGTTGTTGGACGGCAGGTACGACAGCAGCTGCTTGACGTACTCGATGGCGTCCTTCTCGTCGCCGGCCATGTGATGCGCCACGCCGGAGGTCGAGTTGTGGGTGCGGGCGCCGCCCAGCTCCTCGAAGCCGACGTCCTCGCCGGTGACCGTCTTGATGACGTCCGGGCCGGTGATGAACATGTGCGAGGTCTGGTCGACCATCACCGTGAAGTCGGTGATCGCGGGCGAGTAGACCGCGCCGCCGGCGCAGGGGCCGACGACCAGGCTGATCTGCGGGATGACGCCGCTGGCGTGGGTGTTGCGGCGGAAGATCTCGCCGTACGCCCCCAGGGACGCCACGCCCTCCTGGATGCGGGCGCCGCCGGAGTCGTTGATCCCGATGACCGGACAGCCGGTCTTCAGCGCGAAGTCCATGACCTTGACGATCTTCTGGCCGTAGACCTCACCGAGGGCGCCGCCGAAGACGGTGAAGTCCTGGGAGAAGACCGCCACCGGGCGGCCGTCGACCGTGCCGTAGCCGGTGACGACGCCGTCGCCGTAGGGGCGGTTCTTGTCCAGGCCGAAGTTGGTGGAGCGGTGCCGGGCGAACTCGTCGAGCTCGACGAAGGAACCCTCGTCGAGGAGGAGCTCGATGCGCTCACGGGCCGTCAACTTGCCCTTGGCGTGCTGCTTTTCGACGGCGCGTGCGGAGCCGGCGTGCGTCGCCTCGTCAATACGACGCTGGAGATCCGCGAGCTTGCCCGCGGTGGTGTGAATGTCGATCTCTTCCGGCTCGGACATCGGGATCGCGGCTCCCTGCCTGCTCAAAAGGGGGGACGGTTACTCATCCGTAGAGTAGTGGGGGCGCTACGAATCAGCAGTGCGGCGTTTCACACACCTAGGGTGGCTTGCATGACGCCGCGAGATGCATCAGACGACAGCCGCTGGTCCGATCTGGACCGGCCTCCGCTCAACGCCACCGCGCTGCGGCGCGGGCTAGTGCAGGAAGGCGGGCTGTGGCGCGAGGTGGAGGTGGTGCAGAGCACCGGCTCCACCAACTCCGACCTGGTCGCCCTGGCGGCCGCGGGCAAGGCCGTCGAGGGAACCGTACTGGTCGCCGAGGAGCAGACCTCGGGGCGGGGCCGGCTGGACCGCCAGTGGACGGCACCGGCCCGCTCCGGCCTCTTCTTCTCCGTCCTGCTGAAGCCGGGCGAGGTGCCGGTGGCCCGCTGGGGCTGGCTGCCGCTGCTCACCGGGGTCGCCGTGGCGACGGGGCTGTCCCGCTCGGCGGGCGTGGACACGGCACTCAAGTGGCCCAACGACCTGCTCGTTTCCATCGGGGGCGAGGAACGCAAGGCGGGCGGCATCCTCGCCGAGCGGGCCGGCGACGACGGCGTGGTCATCGGCGTCGGCATCAACGTGACCCTGCGGGCGAACGAACTCCCGGTGCCCACGGCCGGGTCGCTCGCGCTGGCGGGGGCGGTGAGCACGGACCGCGATCCCCTGCTGCGGGCGGTGCTGCGCTCTCTGGAGGAGTGGTACCTGCGCTGGCGGGCGGCCATGGGCGACCCGACGGTGAGCGGTCTCCAGGAGACGTATGCGGCCGGGTGCGCGACGCTGGGGCGGACGGTGCGGGCGGAGCTGCCCGGGGACCGCTCGCTGGTCGGGGAGGCGGTGGCGCTGGACGGGGACGGACGCCTGGTGATCGCTACGGAGGAGGGTGTGCAGGAACCGGTGGGCGCGGGAGACATCGTGCACCTGCGGCCGGCGTGAGATCGGATGTCGCGGCCTCGTGCAGTGACCGTCGGGAGTGAGCTACCGCACACCTGCCGTACAGTTGAGGCCGGTCGATACCTGACCGTGGCAGATCGGAAGGGCAGCAGGCGTGACCGTCGACGACACGGGCTCCGGCACGGGCGCGGACGGCCGGGTGGACCCCCACGCCGCCGATCCCGTCGAGGACCCCCTCGCCCTGCGTCTGGAGCATCTGATCCTCGGCGCCGAGCGGCGCTACACCCCCTTCCAGGCGGCCCGCAGCGCAGGCGTCTCCGTGGAGCTCGCCACCCGCTTCTGGCGGGCCATGGGCTTCGCCGACATCGGCCAGGCCAAGGCGCTCACCGAGGCCGACGTACTGGCGCTGCGCCGCCTGTCCGGTCTCGTCGAGGCGGGCCTGCTGAGCGAGGCGATGGCGGTGCAGGTGGCCCGGTCCACCGGGCAGACCACGGCCCGGCTCGCCGAGTGGCAGATCGACTCCTTCCTGGAGGGCCTCACCGAGCCCCCGGAACCCGGGATGACGCGCACCGAGGTGACGTACCCGATCGTCGAGCTGCTCCTGCCCGAGCTGGAGGAGTTCCTCGTCTACGTCTGGCGGCGCCAGCTCGCCGCCTCGGCCGGCCGGGTCGTGCAGGCCGCCGACGACGAGGAGATGGTCGACCGGCGCCTGGCCGTCGGCTTCGCGGACCTGGTCGGCTTCACCCGCCTCACCCGCCGTATGGAGGAGGAGGAACTCGGCGAGCTCGTCGAGGCCTTCGAGACCACCGCCGCCGACCTGGTCGCCGCGCACGGCGGACGGCTGGTCAAGACGCTGGGCGACGAGGTGCTCTACGCGGCGGACGACTCCGCGGTCGCCGCCGAGATCGCGCTGCGGCTCATCGAGACCATGGCGAACGACGAGACCATGCCCGAACTGCGCGTCGGCATCGCCTTCGGCACGGTGACCACCCGTATGGGCGATGTCTTCGGTACGACGGTCAACCTCGCCTCCCGGCTGACGTCGATAGCCCCGCGCGACGCCGTCCTCGTCGACAGCGACTTCGCTCAGGAGCTGATCCGCACCGGTGAGGCCCCGGCCTCCGAGGCGGAGGCGGCCGAGGCGGCCGCGGCCGCCGAGAAGGAGGGCGAGGAGCCCCCGACGTACCGTTTCGCGCTCCAGCCGATGTGGCAGCGCCCGGTGCGCGGCCTCGGCGTGGTCGAGCCATGGCTGCTGACCAGGCGGAGCGGACCGGCGTCTTAGCCGCCCTCAGTGGGCCCGCATGGCCGCGTCCACGCACAGTCCGACGACCGGGACGCACAGGTCGGGCTGACTCGGGTTCGGGGCGGGGGGCTCGGTCGTCCGGCTCGGGGTCGGGGCCGGTTGCGGGGCCGCGGTCGTCGGCGCGGGTGGGGTGGCCGGTGCCGGGGTGTTGGGCGCCTCCGGGATGGTCGTGGGCGTGCCGGGGGTTGCGGGGGCCGGCGGCGTGGTCGTCGTCGGCAGGGGTACGAGGCCTGCGGTCTGTGTCGGTGTCGCGCTCACCCCGCCCATCGCGGAGGTCGCCGACGGACTCACCCGGGGTACGGCCTCGACGGTGGCCACGGCGTTGTCCGACCGGTCGGCTCCGGAGACCGGATCATGCCCGGGCTCGGCCACGGCGGTCCCGGCCCCGCCGGAGCCCGTATTCGGCGGCATCCGTACGAGACTGAGCGCACCGGCGGCCAGCGCCAGCCCGCCGACGGCGTACAGCATCTTGCGGGGCCGTGGTCTGCGATGCCGCCCGCGCGTGCGTACACCCTCTTGTCCGGTCCGAGGCCCCACCGACGTCTGTGCCATCACGGTCCCCTCCCCGTTGCGCTCGCGCCCCCTGCGCGCCGTGGCGGACGCACGTTATGCGCTCCTGTGCGCGGTGCGGGGGGAGTTGGGCGGGATGTCACCCGAACGGGGACAACGGGAGGAAACCCTGCGATGATCGGGCCGACGGTTGTTAACACGCGTTAACCGGAGGGTGTCATGAGCGAGGAGCGGTTCGGGGAGTTCGTGCTGGTGCGGCGGCACAGGAGCAGGCATGTCGCGGAGCTCGCCCTCGACCGGCCCAAGGCCATGAACGCCGTGTCGAGCGAGATGGCGCGGTCGATCGCCGGGGCGTGTGCGGCGCTGGGGGCCGACCGTGACGTACGGGCGGTCGTGCTGACGTCGACGCACGAGCGGGCGTTCTGTGTGGGGGCGGACCTGAAGGAGCGGAACTCCTTCACCGACGCCGATCTGATGCGCCAGCGGCCCGTCACCCGCGGCGCCTACACCGCGGTGCTGGAGCTGCCGGTGCCGGCGATCGCGGCGGTGCACGGGTTCGCGCTGGGCGGCGGCTTCGAGCTGGCGCTGTCGTGCGACGTGATCGTGGCCGACCGTACGGCGGTGGTGGGGCTGCCGGAGGTGTCCGTGGGGGTGATTCCCGGCGGGGGCGGTACGCAGTTGCTGCCGCGGAGGGTGGGGGCGGCCCGGGCTGCCGAGCTGATCTTCACGGGGCGGCGGTTGGAGGCCGGGGAGGCGCAGGAGCTGGGGCTGGTGGATCAGCTGGTGGAGGAGGGGCGCGACCGGGAGGAGGCCTTGGCTCTGGCCGCTCGCATTGCTGCGAACTCGCCGGTCGGGCTGCGGGCCGCCAAGCGGGCGTTGCGGCTGGGGCAGGGGCTGGATCTGCGCGCCGGGCTGGAGGTGGAGGACGCGGCCTGGCGGTCCGTGGCGTTCTCGGGGGACCGGGCGGAGGGTGTGGCCGCGTTCAACGAGAAGCGGAAGCCTCAGTGGCCGGGGGAGTAGGACGGCTGCGCCGGCCTCGGGGGCCGGTCACCCCAGCGCCGTATCAATAGAACGAATCATCCGAAACCTCCCTAACCTGGGGTAATGGGTGAGGACAAGCGGCTGGCGGCCGTCGTCGCGCTGGCGCAGGGCATGGCGGCGGCCCACGGCTCGCGTGAGGCGTGGCGGGCGGCGGCGGTCGGGGCGTGCCGGGCGCTCGGCGGGAGCTTTGCCGCGCTGTCGGTGTGGGAGCGCGAGCTCGGCCGGCTGCGGGTCCTCGTGAACGTGGGGGAGCGGGTGGAGGGGGAGGAGGAGTATCCGGAGGACGAGTCGTATCCGGTGCACCAGTTCCCCGAGATCACCGAGTTCCTGCACGAGAGATGGGCCCGCGGCGGGGAGCCCAACGCGTGGGTCGAGACGGCCCAGGGGCCGACGGCCGTGGGCAGACCCGGTTACATCCATCAGCGCGTCGCCGCCCTCCGCCGGCGCGGCCGCGGCTGCTGTGTCGTCGCGCCGATCGTGCTGAACGGGCGGGCGTGGGGCGAGCTGTATGTCGCCCGGCCCGCCGGCGATCCCGTCTTCGACCGGGGCGACGCCGACTTCGCCACCGTCCTGGCCGCCGTCGTCGCCGCCGGGATCGCCCAGGCCGAGCGGCTGGAGGAGGCGAGACGGCTCGCCTTCACCGACTCCCTGACCGGTCTCGCCAACCGCCGTGCCGTGGACGTGCGACTGGACGAGGCCATCGAGCGGCACCGTGCGGACGGCACGGTCGTCAGCCTCGTCGTCTGCGACCTGAACGGGCTCAAGCGGGTCAACGACACCCAGGGGCACGCCGTCGGCGACCGGCTGCTCGAACGCTTCGGCTCGGTCCTGTCCCTGTGCGGCGCCATGCTGCCGGGTGCGCTCGCCGCGCGCCTCGGCGGTGACGAGTTCTGTCTGCTGGCCGTCGGGCCCAGTGCCGACGAGGCGGTCAAGGCGGCCGACGAACTCTGCCGCCGCGCGGCCGAGTTGGAGCTCGGGGACGGGGTGGCCTGCGGGGTCGCGTCCACGCAGGATCCCATCGGGCCCGTGCGCTCTGCCCGCCGGCTGTTCCGGCTGGCCGACGCGGCCCAGTACCGGGCCAAGGCCGAGCGGGCCACCAAGCCGGTCGTGGCCGGCCGCGCGGGCCCCGACGACCCCGTCGTACGGCTGGCGGACGCGCCCTCCGGCGAGCGGACCGCCGAGCGCCGCCGGTTCCGGGGCAGGCCCTGAGCGCCGGGCCCGGGGTGTGACCAATTCGGTAAGGGGTAAACCGGCCACCCACTCGTGACAACTCCGAATTCACTGCGTACGCTCCTGAATATGGATATGCACACTGTGGTGGTGGGGACGTCCGGGGTGACCGCGTCCGACGTTCTCGCCGTGGCGCGCGCCGGCGCCCGGGTCGAGCTCTCGCAGGAGGCCGTCGGGGCGCTTGCCGCCGCCCGCGAGATCGTGGACGCGCTGGCGGCCAAGCCCGAGCCCGTCTACGGCGTCAGCACCGGCTTCGGTGCGCTGGCGACTCGGCACATCAGCCAGGAGCTGCGCGCTCAGCTGCAGCGCAACATCGTCCGCTCGCACGCCGCCGGCCTCGGGCCGCGGGTCGAGCGGGAGGTCGTACGGGCCCTGATGTTCCTGCGGCTCAAGACCGTCTGCTCCGGACACACGGGCGTCCGTCCCGAGGTGGCGCAGACCATGGCCGATGTGCTGAACGCCGGGATCACCCCGGTCGTCCACGAGTACGGCTCCCTGGGCTGCTCCGGCGATCTCGCCCCGCTGTCCCACTGCGCCCTGACGCTCATGGGGGAGGGCGACGCCGAGGGGCCCGACGGCACGGTACGTCCCGCCGGCGAGCTGCTCGCCGAGCACGGGATCGCCCCGGTCGAGCTGCGCGAGAAGGAGGGCCTCGCCCTCCTCAACGGCACCGACGGCATGCTCGGCATGCTGGTCATGGCCCTCGCCGACCTGGACTCCCTCTACAAGTCCGCCGACATCACGGCCGCCCTGTCGCTGGAGGGCCTGCTCGGGACGGACAAGGTCCTCGCCCCCGAGCTGCACGCCATCCGCCCGCACCCGGGGCAGGGGGCGTCCGCCGCCAACATGCTTGCCGTGCTGAAGGGTTCGGAGCTCACCGGGCACCACCAGGACGACGCCCCGCGCGTCCAGGACGCCTACTCGGTGCGCTGCGCGCCGCAGGTCGCCGGTGCCGGACGGGACACCATGGCGCACGCGCGGCTCGTCGCCGAGCGCGAGCTGGCGTCCGCCGTCGACAACCCGGTGGTGCTGCCCGACGGGCGCGTGGAGTCCAACGGCAACTTCCACGGGGCACCGGTGGCGTACGTTCTGGACTTCCTCGCGATCGCCGCCGCGGACCTGGCGTCCATCGCCGAGCGGCGCACCGACCGGCTGCTCGACAAGAACCGCAGCCACGGGCTGCCGCCGTTCCTCGCCGACGACGCGGGCGTCGACTCCGGGCTCATGATCGCCCAGTACACGCAGGCCGCGCTGGTCAGCGAGATGAAGCGGCTGGCCGTGCCGGCGTCGGCGGACTCGATCCCGTCGTCCGCCATGCAGGAGGACCATGTCTCCATGGGCTGGTCGGCCGCCCGCAAGCTGCGCACGGCCGTCGACAACCTCACGCGGGTGATCGCCATCGAGCTCTACGCCGCCACGCGCGCGATCCAGCTCCGCGAGGGACTGGCCCCGGCGCCCGCCTCGCAGGCCGCCATCGAGGCCGTACGGGAGGCCGGAGTGCAGGGCCCCGGCCCGGACCGGTTCCTGGCGCCCGACCTGGCCGCCGCGGACGCGTTCGTACGTGCCGGCCATCTGGTGACCGCGGTGGAGCGTGTGACGGGTCCGCTCGCCTGACCGCTCTTGTAGGTGCGAGGGCCGCCGTCGATCTCCCCCCTTGGGCGGCGGCCCTCTTACGACCTCGGCTCTACTTGAGCTTCGCCGCCTGGGCCTTGATGACCTCGGCGGGGATGTCGTACTTGGTCTGCTCGCCGGCCAGGGCGGCCAGGCTGATCGAGTAGTACGCGGCGATCGTGGAGCCGTGGCGCACCACCTCGCCGTGCACCGTCTGGGTGTCGCCCTCGACCTTGCCGGTCACCTCGAAGGCCACCGACTCGTCACCGGTGCCGGAGGACTTCTCCTCGGCGACCTTGTTGAACTTCTGGGTGTCCTGGCCCTTGGCCGAGACCGTGAACCCGCTCGCGCAGCCGCTGACCGCGTCCGACACGGACTTCATCGTCTCCTGGGCGCCCTCGCCGTCGTACGAGGAGAGGGAGACGATCGTCATCGTGGAGCCCATGATGTCCTTGAGGCTGTCCTCGAGGGCGTCGAGGTCCTCGTCGGAGGTGCCCGTGGACGTCGGCTCGGCGCTCTTCTTGGTCGCCATGCGGTTCACGTACGCGCTCTCGTCGTCGCCCGGCGCGAAGCCGGTGAGGACGTAGGCGAGCGGCTCGCACTTGGCGTCGGCCACCGTCACCTGGTCCTTGGACTCGGCGAACTTGCCGCCCGTGTCGGCGGACTTGACGTCATAGCCGTCGAGGTCCGCGCTGCTGATGATCAGCTTCTCGAGCTCGGCCGCGCTGAGCGCCTTGGCGGCCGCAGTCGACGAGGAACCCTTGTCCGCCGAGTCCTTGGAGTCCTCGGAGCCGGAGTTCCCGCCGCAACCTGTGATGAGGGCGAGCGACAGCACGCTCACAGTCGCCGTGGCGCCCATGCGCGCCCTCGATGATCTCTTCATGAGCGGAGTGTGAAGTCCGCGTCAAGGAATCGTCAAGCCGATTTAAAACCCGAGGCGTTCGCGACGTACCGAATAGATCACGAAGCCCGCGCCGACGCCGAGGAAGAGAGTGCCGCCGACGACGTACGGAGTGGTGTCGAAGCTTCCCGTGTCGGCGAGTCGGGTGTCCGTGCCGGTCGCGTCCGTGGTCTCCGAGGTCACCCGCGCCTGCGTTGTGACCTGCGAGGAAGGGGTCGCCCCGGGGGTCGTTCTGGCCGGTGCGTCCCCGGTCGCGTTGGCGGACGGGACGAACCACAGGGCGCACAGGAGGGTCCCTGCGGCGGTGGCTGTCAGCAACGGACGGCGAGCGGATGACACGGAATATCGATCCCCTTGTGGCGCTGGCGAATTGGCCGTGTGGAGCGATGTTAGTGAAAGGCGCGGGTCACGGGAAAGTCACGGGAGGACTGGGTCGTACGCTCACGCCATGAGCACTGAAGAGACATCACGTTTTGTCCGGCTTCGCGTTGAACTCGTCGTCGAAATCGACGACGCGGACGCCGTGACCAAGGCCGCGCTGGAGCGGATCGCCGGCGAGGCCGACATGCCGGCCGACGAGCGGGCGCATGCCGAAGGCGCTGTGACGGAAGACACGGCGGAGGCCCTCGCGTATCTCGTCGACCCGTTCGACCTGGTGGGCGAGGTGCCGGGGGTCGAACTCGCGCAGGCCTCCTGGTCCAGCGAGCCGATCGACTACGACCCCGATTCGCCGGATTGGGACCTGGACGAGGATGATGAGGGCGAAGATGACGAGGAGGGCGGCGTCGTCTGAGCGGCTTGGGGAAATCGTGACCCCGGGTGGCAACCGCCGTCCGGGGTCTCGTCGTCTTGAGCGGCGCACTGACCGACGTCCGCACCGTCCGCACCATCCGCCCCGGCGAACGTGGCGTGCCCCACACCTTCAGGGAATGTGGAACGGGAGAAACCGGTCGTAGCGTTGAAGCTCGTTGAGGGCTGAAGTTTCGGCTGAGGTCCGTCGACGGGGACTCTCGGGGTTTTTGGGGATACGGCAACGATGGAGAAGCGTGTGATGACGAACAGTAAGCGGCGCAGGGGCCTGACGGTCGCGTCCGCACTGCTCGGCGGGGTCCTGGTGCTCTCGGCCTGTTCCGGCGGTGGCGACGACGCCTCCGGCAGCAAGAGCAAGGACACCTCGCAGGCCAAGGCCGACGAGGCGGCGGCCAAGAAGACGTCCGAGGCCGACATCAAGATCACGCCCAAGGACGGCTCCGACAACGCCTCCATCAACAACTCCGCCGCCGTCACCGTCAGCAAGGGCACGCTCACGAACGTGACGATGACGACGGCGAACGGCACCGCGGTCTCCGGCGCCCTCTCCGCCGACAAGACCAGCTGGAAGCCCAGCGCCCAGCTCGAGCGCTCGACCACCTACAAGGTGGCGGCCACCGCGAAGGACTCCAAGGGTCTCGAGGCCCACGAGAACGCCTCGTTCACCACGGTCTCCCCGTCCAACAGCTTCATAGGCAACTTCACGCCGGAGGACGGCTCGACGGTCGGCGTGGGCATGCCCGTGTCGATCAACTTCGACAAGGCGATCACCAACAAGGCCGCGGTCCAGAAGGGCATCACGGTCTCCTCCAGCAGCGGTCAGGAGGTCGTCGGGCACTGGTTCAACGCCAACCGCCTCGACTTCCGCCCCGAGGACTACTGGAAGGGGAACTCCACCGTCACGCTGAAGCTCGCGCTCGACGGCGTCGAGGGCGCCTCCGGTGTCTACGGCGTGCAGCAGAAGACGGTCACCTTCCACATCGGCCGCAACCAGATCTCCTACGTCGACGCGAAGACCAAGCAAATGAAGGTCACGCAGGACGGCAAGACGGTCAAGACCATCCCGATCTCGGCCGGTTCGCCGACCAACAAGACGTACGAGGGCATCATGGTGATGTCCGAGAAGTTCAAGGAGACGCGCATGAACGGCGCGACCGTGGGCTTCACCGACGACGACGGCAAGGGCGAGTACGACATCAAGGACGTGCCGCACGCCATCCGGCTCACCAACTCCGGCACCTTCGTGCACGGCAACTACTGGGGCGCCAAGTCCATCTTCGGCAGCGTGAACACCAGCCACGGCTGTGTGGGTCTGTCCGACACGAAGGGCGCCAACGACAAGAACACGGCGGGCTACTGGTTCTACAACAGCTCGATCGTCGGTGACGTCGTGGTCGTCTCCAACACCGGTGACAAGACGGTGTCGCCGGACAACGGCCTCAACGGCTGGAACCTCAGCTGGGCGGACTGGAAGGCCGGTTCGGCCGTCTGACCCACCGGTACCTCACAGCTTTCCGATGCCGCCCCCAGGGGCGGCATCGGTGTTTCTGGGGCCTTTCTGGGGTCCGCCACAGCCTTCTCATGCATCTCTTATTTCGGCCTTATCCAGTCATCACGAGCCGTCCCTAGCTTGCGGCCATGTTCTTCACCTACCTGAGGCGCGAGCTGCGCCGCCGCAGAAAGGCGGCCCTCGTCGTCGCCTCCGGGCTCGCGCTGGGCATCGCGCTGGTCATCGTGGTCAACTCCGTGTCCAACGGCATGGGGAAGGCCCAGGACAAGGTCCTCCAGTCGCTCTACGGCCTGGGTACGGACATGACGGTCACCAAGGCGGCCACCCCGACCGCGAGCAACTCGCAGCGGCCGCGCTTCCAGTTCGACGCGCAGAACAACGGCGACGACTCGACGCAGAGCAGCGACCGGGTCATGGTGCAGGGCTTCACCACGCTGGCCTCCTCGACCGTCTCCAAGGTCGGCGGCCAGAAGGGCGTCTCGTCCGCGGTGGGCGGGCTGAGCCTCAACGTGGTGAAGGTCAGCGGCCAGTTCACCCGCGGGCAGTTCCAGCAGAACCAGAACTCCGGTGGCAACAACCAGGGCGGTCCCGGCCAGGGCAACGGCGGCAGCAGCGGCCAGCCGCAGGGCGAAGTGCAGGGCGGTGGCGCCGACTTCAGCCTCAACCAGTACTCGGTCTACGGCACCGACGTCACCAAGACCGGCCTCGGGCCGCTGACCTCCTCGAAGATCACCAGCGGCCGTACGTTCAAGACGACGGAGACCGACGCCAAGGTCGCGGTCGTGGACTCGGCGTACGCCAAGGAGAAGAAGTACAAGGTCGGTTCGACCGTCACCGTCAAGAGCGTCAAGTACAAGGTGATCGGCATCGCGACCGCGGACAGCGGGGACGCAGCGGCCAACCTGTACATCCCGCTGGAGCAGGCGCAGACGCTGGCAGGGGAGAAGAACAAGGTCACCACGATCTACGTCAAGGCGACCGACTCCCAGCAGATCGACTCCGTCAAGTCGACCATCCAGAAGAACGTTTCGGGTACGACGGTCACGACCTCGACGGACCTTGCGAAGACGGTGTCCGGGTCGCTGTCCACGGCGTCGTCGCTGGCCACGAACGTCGGCAAGTGGCTGTCGATCGCGGTGCTGGTGGCCGCGTTCCTGGTGGCGGGGCTGTTGACGTCGTCGGCCGTCTCCCGCCGGGTGCGGGAGTTCGGCACGCTCAAGGCGCTGGGGTGGAAGTCGGGGCGGGTCACCCGGCAGGTCGTCGGCGAGGCCATGGTGAACGGTCTGCTGGGCGGTGCGCTGGGGATCGCGCTCGGTCTGGCGGGGGCCTATGTCGTGACCTCCGTGAGCCCCACGCTGCAGGCGCAGTTGGGCGGGGGCGGCGGCAACGCGGGCGGTGCCGGTGGTGGTCCTGGCGGCTTCGGCGGCGGTCCGGGCCGTCAGGCCGCGAAGACGCTCGAGGTCGCGCTGACCGCGCCCGTGAGCGTGACGACGATCGTGCTGGCGGTGGTCCTCGCGGTGGCCGGCGGCCTGATCGCGGGAGCGTTCGGCGGCTGGCGGGCGTCGCGGCTGCGCCCGGCGGATGCGCTGCGCCGCGTCGAGTAGCCGACGTCGGCCCCAACCCCCGTACCCATCCCAGGAGTTGCTCCATGTACGAACTCAGAAACGTCACCAAGCGCTATACCCGAGGCAAGGACACGGTCCACGCCCTCGACGGAGTCGACCTCGCCATCGCCGACGGGGACCGTCTCGTCATCCAGGGCCCCACCGGCGGCGGCAAGTCCACCCTCCTCCAGATGCTCGGCGGTCTCGACCGGCCCACCGCAGGTGAAGTCGTGCTGGACGGCACCGATTTGGCCAAGCTCCCCGAGGCCAAGCTCACCAGGGTCCGCAGCGAGAACATCGGCTTCGTCTTCCAGTCCTTCAATCTCATCCCCACCCTCACCGCCCAGGAGAACGTGGAAACCGCTCTCGTACCCCTTGGCACAAAGGTGAAGGACCGCAGGGAACGGGCCGCCGAGGCACTGAAGTCGGTCGGTCTCGGCGAACGCCTGGGGCATCTGCCGGGCGAGATGTCCGGCGGTCAGCAACAGCGCGTCGCCATCGCCCGCGCCCTCGTCAAGCAGCCGAAGGTGCTGCTCGCCGACGAACCCACCGGAAATCTCGACGAGTCGATGCGCGACGAGATCATGGAGGTGCTGGAGCGGATGTGGAAGGAGCTGGGCCTGACCTTCATCATGGTCACCCACGACTCCGCCATCGCGAAGAAGGCGCCGCGCCTGGCGACCATCCGCAAGGGAAAGCTCACCGTCAAGGAGAACACGGGCGCGTAACTCGGCGGAACGGTAACGGCTTTCCGGCAGGAACGTAACAGTTGTGAAGGCCGTCTCTCACCTTTCTCTCACCTATTGAGGAGCTGATCACCCCCCGGCATACTCCGTATTCCGGGGGGTGTACGCGCATGCGTGCGAGACCACCCCCGGCCGGGTGAAGGGGGAATTCGCCCGGTACCTCATCTCCAGGGGGAGACTTGCGCAGACAAGTGAAAAGAGCATGCGCGGCAACCGTAGCCACGGCCGCCGCCGTGGCCCTGGCGGCGGGAATGACCAGCCCGGCCTCCGCCAAGGCGGAGCGGTCCACCACCGCATCGCAGACTCAGCTCACGTCCAAGCACCGCATCACCCTGATCACCGGCGACCGTGTGGTCGTCGACGCCAAGGGCCGTGTCGTCGGCCTGGAGCGGGCAAAGGGCCGTGAGCGCATACCGGTTCAGATCCGCAAGGCCGAGGGGCACACGCTCGTGGTGCCGGCGGACGCGGCCCGGCTGGTCGCCACCGGCAAGCTCGACCAGCGGCTGTTCGACGTGACCGAGCTGAACAAGTCCGCGACCCGCAAGTCCCAGGCGAAGGGGCTCAAGGTCATCGTCGGTTACCAGGGGGCCGCCACGGCCACCAAGGCCGACGTACGGGACGCGGGAACTCTCCGACGGGCCCTCAAGTCCCTTAATGCGGATGCAGTTCAGACCCCGCAGAAGGAGACGCCGGAGCTCTGGAACGCGGTCACCAACGGCGACAGGACCGCCTCCGGGATCGCGCACGTCTGGCTCGACGGGGTGCGCAAGGCGAGCCTCGACAAGTCCGTGCCGCAGATCGGCGCGCCGAAGGCGTGGGCGGCCGGCTACGACGGCAAGGGCGTCAAGATCGCCGTACTGGACACGGGTGTCGATGCGACCCACCCGGACCTGAAGACCCAGGTCATCGAGTCCAAGAACTTCTCCACCGCTGCCGACGCCACCGACCACTTCGGTCACGGCACGCACGTCGCCTCGATCGCGGCCGGTACCGGTGCGAAGTCCAACGGCAAGTACAAGGGCGTGGCGCCCGGCGCCAAGATCCTCAACGGCAAGGTGCTCGACGACACCGGCTCCGGTGACGACTCGGGCATCCTCGCCGGCATGGAGTGGGCGGCCGAGCAGGGCGCCGACGTCGTCAACCTGAGCCTCGGCGGCCAGGACTCGCCCGGCATCGACCCGCTCGAGGCCGAGGTCAACAAGCTGTCCGAGGAGAAGGGCATCCTCTTCGCGATCGCCGCGGGCAACTCCGGCCCGGAGTCGGTCGGTTCGCCCGGCAGCGCCGAGGACGCGCTCACGGTCGGCGCGGTCGACGACAAGGACAAGCTGGCCGACTTCTCCTCGACCGGCCCGACCGTCGACGGCGCCATCAAGCCCGACGTCACCGCCCCCGGCGTGGACATCACGGCCGCGGCGGCCAAGGGCAGCGTCATCGACCAGGAGGTCGGCGAGAAGCCGGCCGGCTACCTGACCATTTCGGGTACGTCGATGGCGACCCCGCATGTCGCGGGCGCTGCGGCGATCCTGAAGCAGGAGCACCCCGACTGGAAGTTCTCCGAGCTCAAGGGCGCCCTGACCGGTTCCGCGAAGGGCGGCAAGTACACGCCGTTCCAACAGGGTTCGGGCCGTATCGCCGTCGACAAGGCCATCAAGCAGACGGTGATCGCCGACCCGGTGTCGGTGAGCTTCGGCGTCGCGCAGTGGCCGCACACCGACGACAAGCCGGTCACCAAGCAGGTCACGTACCGCAACCTCGGTACGAAGGACGTCACGCTGAAGCTCACCTCGGCGGCCACCAACCCGAAGGGCCAGGCGGCACCGGCGGGCTTCTTCAAGCTCGGTGCGACCACGGTCACGGTCCCGGCGGGCGGCAAGGCCTCCGTCGACCTGACCGTCAACACCAAGCTGGGCGGCACGCTCGACGGCGCGTACTCCGCGTACGTGACGGCGACGGGCGGCGGCCAGACCGTGCGGACGGCCGCGGGCGTGCAGCGCGAAGTCGAGTCGTACAGCGTCACGTTCAAGCACATCGGGCGTGACGGGCAGCCGACCGGCGACTACAACGACATCCTGCTCGGCTACTCCGGCCTCGCCGAGGGCCGCGGCTACGCGGTGACCGTCTCGGACTCCGGTACGACGACGATGCGCCTGCCCAAGGGCAACTACCTGCTGGACGCCTGGATCGCCAAGGACTTCGTGAAGTTCGAGGGCGGCCTCGACTGGCTGGTCCAGCCGAAGCTGAGCGTCACCAAGAACACCACGGTGACGATCGACGCCCGGAAGACCAAGGCGGCCGACATCACGGTGCCGGACGCGCAGGCCGAGCAGCAGCTCGGGGTGATCGGCTACACCTACGACACCGTGGGCATCGGGGTCGGCGTCGGTCTGAAGTCCTTCGACGACGTGCGCATGGCGCCGCTCGGCGGGGAGGTCTCGGGCCTGCACCAGACCTGGAACGGCCAGTGGACCAAGGGCGACGACGTCGAGTACGACGTGGCGACCACCGCCAAGGTCAAGAAGATCCAGGGCGACAAGGTCCGCCACTTCAAGGCGAGCGAGCTCGCCACGGTGAAGAACAACCTCGGTTCGGGCGCCTCCGGCAAGACCGGTGCGCTCACTCCGCTGGGGCTGTTCCCCGAGGACGCCGTCTTCGCCAACGGCATCGAGCAGAAGCTGCCGGGTTCGCGCACGCTGTACCTGTCGACGTCCGACAAGATCCAGTGGACGTGGGACCTGACGCAGTACAAGGGCCACGACGCGGACGGCCTGCCGATCCCGGAGGCGTACTACACACTGGGTGACCCGCAGGTCTTCAAGGCGGGCCAGAAGTACACGAAGACCTTCAACACGGCGGTCTTCGGCCCGCATCTGAACACGTACTTCGGGCTCTTCCGCGACGGCAACAGCATCTACGGCTATGTGCCGCTGTTCACCGACGGGGCGGGGCACGCCGGTTCCTCGGACTTCACCGCGGTCAACACGACCCTCTACCGCAACGGCACCAAGGTCGGCTCCAACGACGACCCGCTGTTCGGTGCGAAGGAGTTCAAGGTCCCGGCCGGCGAGGCGTCCTACAAGCTGACGACCTCGGTCAAGCGCAGCGTCAAGGTCGCGGCGGCGTCCACCCGCATCGACGCGAGCTGGACGTTCCGCTCCAAGAAGCCGGCCTCCGGCGATCTGGCCACGCTGCCCGCGTCCACGGTCCGCTTCAAGGCGGCCACGGGCCTGGACAACAGGGTGGAGGCCGGCAAGACGGTCTCGATCCCGGTCACCGTCGAGGGCGCCGCCAAGGGCAGCAACCTCAAGTCGCTCTCGGTGTACGTGTCGTACGACTACGGCCAGACCTGGAAGAAGGTCGACGTGGTCGGCGGCAAGATCAAGGTCAAGAACCCCGACCAGGGGAAGGCCATTTCCTTCCACGCGAAGATCACCGACAAGAAGGACAACAAGTCGACGATCTCGATCTACAACGCGTACTACGGCAAGTGAGCCGTTAGTCCGCCGATCCGGTCCCACGGCGATCGGCCTGCCGGAAGTGAAGTACCGCTTCCGGCGGGCCTGTTCGCCCGGACCATCTCCTAGGGGGAGTTTTGCGCAGACAAGTCAGAAGAGCGTGCGCGGGCACGATCGCCGCAGCGGCGGCCGTGGCCCTGGCGGCGGGCATGACCAGCCCGGCGTCCGCCAAGGCCGAGCAGACGGGCGCCACTTCGAAGGCCTCGCAGGCTGCGAAGTCGGCGCTTGCCGTCAAGCACCGCATCACGCTGATCACGGGTGACCGCGTCGCCGTCGACGCCAAGGGCCGCGTCATAGGCCTGGAGCCGGCCAAGGGCCGCGAGCACATACCCGTGCAGATCCGCAAGGCCGACGGCCACACCCTGGTCGTACCGGCCGACGTCGCCCGCATGATCGCGACCGGCAAGGTCGACCAGCGGCTGTTCGACGTCACCGAGCTCAACAAGTCCGCGACCCGCAAGTCCCAGGCCAAGGGCCTGAAGGTCATCGTCGGCTACAAGGGCGCCGCATCGGGTGCCAAGGCGGAGGTCCGCGACGCGGGCAAGCTCCGCGAGAGCCTGAAGCTGCTCAACGCGGACGCCGTTCAGACGCCGAAGCAGGACGCGCCCGAGCTGTGGAACGCGGTCACCAACGGCGACAGGACCGCCTCCGGGATCGCGCACGTCTGGCTCGACGGGGTGCGCAAGGCGAGCCTCGACAAGTCCGTGCCGCAGATCGGCGCGCCGAAGGCGTGGGCGGCCGGCTACGACGGCAAGGGCGTCAAGATCGCCGTACTGGACACGGGTGTCGATGCGACCCACCCGGACCTGAAGACCCAGGTCATCGAGTCCAAGAACTTCTCCACCGCTGCCGACGCCACCGACCACTTCGGTCACGGCACGCACGTCGCCTCGATCGCGGCCGGTACCGGTGCGAAGTCCAACGGCAAGTACAAGGGCGTGGCGCCCGGCGCCAAGATCCTCAACGGCAAGGTGCTCGACGACAACGGTTCGGGTGACGACTCGGGCATCCTCGCCGGCATGGAGTGGGCGGCCGCGCAGGGCGCCGACGTCGTCAACCTCAGCCTGGGCGGCGGCGACACCCCGGAGATCGACCCGCTCGAGGCCGAGGTCAACAAGCTGTCGGAGGAGAAGGGCATCCTCTTCGCCATCGCCGCCGGCAACGAGGGCGACTTCGGCGACCAGACGATCGGCTCCCCGGGCAGCGCGGCCGACGCGCTCACGGTCGGCGCGGTCGACGACAACGACAAGCTGGCGTCCTTCTCCAGCCGCGGCCCCGGCCTCGACGGCCAGATCAAGCCCGACGTGACGGCCCCCGGCGTCGACATCACCGCGGCCGCAGCTCCGGGCAGCGTGATCGACAAGGAGGTGGGCGAGAAGCCGGCCGGCTACCTGACGATCTCCGGTACGTCGATGGCGACCCCGCATGTCGCGGGCGCCGCCGCACTGCTCAAGCAGCAGCACCCGGACTGGAAGTTCAGCGAGCTCAAGGGCGCGCTGACCGGCTCGGCGAAGGGCGGCAAGTACACGCCGTTCCAGCAGGGTTCGGGCCGTATCGCCGTCGACAAGGCCATCAAGCAGTCCGTGATCGCCGACCCGGTGTCGGTGAGCTTCGGCGTCGCGCAGTGGCCGCACACCGACGACAAGCCGGTCACCAAGCAGCTCACGTACCGCAACCTCGGCACGAAGGACGTCACGCTGAAGCTGACGTCGACCGCCACCAACCCCAAGGGCCAGGCGGCACCGTCCGGCTTCTTCAAGCTCGCCGCCACCACGGTCACGGTCCCGGCGGGCGGCAAGGCCTCCGTCGACTTCACGGTCAACACCAAGCTGGGCGGCACGCTCGACGGCGCGTACTCCGCGTACGTGACGGCGACGGGCGGCGGCCAGACGGTCCGTACGGCCGCGGCCGTACAGCGCGAGGTCGAGTCGTACGACGTCACGCTGAAGGCCATCGGGCGTGACGGACAGGCGACGAAGAACTACGGCGCCCTGCTGATCGGTGTCTCCGGCCTCGGCAAGGACAAGTTCTACTCGCCGTACGACGAGTCCGGCACCGTCACCGTGCGTCTGCCCAAGGGCCGTTACGTCCTCGACGGCAGCGTCTTCGTGGACCCGCAGGACGCCACCAAGGGCGTCGACTGGCTGGCCCAGCCGAAGCTGGACGTCACCAAGAACACCACGGTCACGCTGGACGCGCGCACCACGAAGCCGGTCGACATCACCGTCCCGGACGCGGCCGCCAAGTCGGCGTTCGCCTTCCCCGGGTACGACGTCGCGGTCGGCAGCTCCGACTACGGCTTCGGGTGGTTCCTGGACTCGTACGACAACTTCCGCTCCAAGGGCCTCGGTCCGCAGCTCACCGACGGTTCGCTGACCCAGACGTGGGACGGTCACTGGACCAAGGGCACCGACGAGCAGTACGACGCCACCACCGGCGCCGTCGTCAAGCAGCTCGCCACCGGCTACACCAAGCACTGGAAGGCGAGCGACCTGGCCACGGTGAACGTCGGCATGGGCGCGGCGGCCGGCGGCAAGAAGGGCTCCGTCGACGCGGTGGGCTGGCTGCCCATCAGCAGCGGCGCCTCCTCGATCGGCGTCCAGCAGACCCTGCCGGGCACCCGCAAGCTGCACCTGTCCACGACCAACGGTGTGAAGTGGCAGCTGGACTTCGAGCAGGACGGCGGCGTCGACTCGGACGGCTTCCCGATCGCCGAGGCCCAGTACACGATCGGCGCGCCGCAGACCTTCAAGGGCGGCACGACCTACTCGAAGACGTTCAACACGGCCGTCTTCGGGCCGCACCTGAACGCCGACTTCGGCCTGTACCGCGACGGCAACAGCATCTACGGCATCGTCCCGCTGTTCGCCGACGGCAAGACCCACGCGGGCTCCTCGCTCTTCACCTCGGTCAACACGACCCTCTACCGGGGCGGCACCAAGGTCGGCTCCAACGACGACCCGCTCTTCGGTGACAAGCAGTTCAAGGTCCCGGCCGGCGACGCCGCGTACAAGCTGACGACCTCGGTCAAGCGCAGCGTCAAGGTCGCGGCGGCGTCCACCCGCATCGACGCGAGCTGGACGTTCCGCTCCAAGAAGGCCGACCTCACCAAGCTCCCCGCGTCCACGGTCCGCTTCAACGCGACCACGGACCTGGGCAGCAAGGTCGAGGCCGACAAGACGGTCAGCATCCCGGTGGTCGTCGAGGGTTCGGCCAAGGGCAGCAACCTCAAGTCGCTGGGCGTCTGGGTCTCGTACGACTACGGCCAGACCTGGAAGAAGGTCGACGTCGTGAACGGCAAGATCAAGGTCAAGAACCCGGCGAAGGGGAAGGCGATCTCCTTCCACGCCAAGATCACCGACAAGAAGGACAACAAGTCGACGATCTCGATCTACAACGCGTACTACGGCAAGTGAGCCGGTAGTCCGCCGAAGTAGGCCATGAGCGAACGGCCCGCCGGAAGTACAGCTTCCGGCGGGCCTTCGTGTTTCCGTGGACGCATGACCACAACGACCGTCGAGTACATCCGCTACCGCATCCCGGAAGACCGCTCGGCGGAGTTCCTGGCCGCCTACACCCGCGCCGCGGCCCAGCTGGCGGCGGCACCGCAGTGCGTGGACTACGAACTGGCGCGCTGCGAGGAGGACTTCGAGCACTACGTCCTGCGCATCACCTGGACCTCGACCGAGGACCACGTGGAGGGCTTCCGCAAGTCGGAGCTGTTCGCCGGCTTCCTCGCGGAGATCCGCCCGTACATCGAGAACATCGAGGAGATGCGGCACTACAAGCCGACGACGGTGCGCGGCACGGGCTCGTCGGTGCCGACGCTGTACGAGTGGGCGGGCGGCGCGGAGGCCTTCTCCCGCCTCACCTCGGTCTTCTACGACAAGGTGCTGAAGGACGACCTCCTGGCGCCCCTCTTCGCCGACCTGGCCCCCGAGCACGCCGAGCACGTGGCCCTGTGGCTCGGCGAGGTCTTCGGCGGCCCGTCCACCTACTCCCTCACCCAGGGCGGCCACGGCCACATGGTCGCCAAGCACTTCGGCAAGCACATCACCGAGCCCCAGCGCCGCCGCTGGGTGAACCTGATCCAGGACGCGGCGGACGAGGCGGCGCTGCCCAGGGATGCCGAGTTCCGCTCGGCGTTCCTCGCGTACGTCGAGTGGGGCACCAGGCTCGCCGTCCACTTCTCCAGCCCGAACGCGAAGCCGCCGGCGGAGCAGCCGGTGCCGAAGTGGAACTGGGGGGCCATGCCGCCGTATCAGGGGTGACGTGCGGCAGCCGAACGCGTCGCGTCCGCGCCCCAGCTGGCCAGCAGTCGCAGGGCCTCCGCCGACGGGGAGCCCGGCTCCGCGTGGTACGTGGTCAGGGCCTGGCCGTCGTCGTCGGCGAGACGGAACGACTCGAAGTTGAGGGTCAGGTCGCCGACCAGCGGGTGGCGCAGATGCTTGACGCCGTAGCTCTTCTCCTTGACGTCGTGCGTGGCCCACAGCCGCCTGAACTCCTCGCTCTTCACGGAGAGTTCACCGACCAGTGCGGACAGCCGCGGGTCGTCGGGGTAGCAGCCCGCGTCCATGCGCAGGAACGCCACGATGTCGGACGCCTTCTCGTCCCACTCCACGAACAGGTCGCGGTACTCCGGCTTCAGGAACACCAGCCGCGCCCAGTTCCGCTCCTGCGCCGGCAGCTCACCCCAGTCGCCGAAGACGGCCGCGGCCATCGGGTTCCAGGCGAGGATGTCCGAGCGCCGACCCGAGATGTACGCGGGCACCCCGTCCATCGTGTCCAGCAGCTGCCGCAGCGCACCCCGCACCTGCTGCGCCCGCCCGGCCGGCTTCTTCTTGTGCTGCTTCGGCTTCGCGAGATGAGTGAGATGCGCGTGCTCGGCGTTGGTCAGCCGCAGCGCCCGCGCGATCGAGTCGAGGACCTCCGCCGACACGTTCCGCCCGTTGCCCTGCTCCAGCCGGGTGTAGTACGCCACCGAGACGCCCGCCAGCTGCGCCAGCTCCTCGCGGCGCAGCCCCGGCACCCGCCGGTGCCGGCCGAAGTCGGGCAGCCCGACGTCCTCCGGCTTCAGCCGGGCCCGCCGGGTGCGCAGGAACTCGCTGAGCTCGGCACGCCGGTCCAGAGCGCCGCCGGCCCTCCGTACGGCATCGGGCTGTTCGTCCATACGTCCAGTATTCACGGTCGTACGCACACCATCCTGACCCCGCCAGTGGTAGGCACGGCGGACGTACGCAGAGGCGGGGACTGGGTGAGCCCTGAACCGTCCGGCATGCTGAACACCAGCCCGGTCAGAAGGAAGATCAGAAGGCAGCCGGGCGCGTCATCACTGCTAGGAGACCCCTCGGCATGACCACTGTTGCTGCGTACGCCGCCCCCGCCGCGAAGGCGCCGCTGGAGCGCACCACCATCGAGCGCCGCCCGGTGGGGGAGTTCGACATCCTGATCGACATCAAGTTCGCCGGTATCTGCCACTCCGACATCCACCAGGCCCGCGAGGGCTGGGGCGAGGCGATCTTCCCGATGGTCCCGGGCCACGAGATCGCGGGCATCGTCTCCGAGGTCGGTCCGGGGGTGACCAAGTACCAGGTCGGCGACCGTGTGGGCGTCGGCTGCCTGGTCGACTCCTGCCGCGAGTGCGACAACTGCAAGGCCGGCCTGCAGCAGTACTGCACCGGCAGCGGCGGTGTCGGCACGTACAACGCCCTCGACAAGAACGGCGAGCCCACCTACGGCGGCTACTCGGAGAAGATCGTCGTCGACGAGAACTACGTCGTCCGCATCCCCGACGGCCTGTCCCTCGACGTCGCCGCGCCGCTCCTGTGCGCCGGCATCACCACGTACTCCCCGCTGCGCCACTGGAACGCCGGCCCCGGCAAGAAGGTCGCGATCCTCGGCATGGGCGGCCTCGGCCACATGGGCGTCAAGATCGCGCACGCGCTCGGCGCCGAGGTCACGGTGCTCTCGCAGTCCCTGCGCAAGAAGGACGACGGCCTGAAGCTGGGCGCCGACCACTACTACGCGACCAGCGACGAGCAGACCTTCAAGGACCTGAAGGGCACGTTCGACCTGATCCTGTCCACGGTCTCGGCCCCGCTGAACCTGGACGCCTTCCTGTCCCTGCTCAAGACGGACGGCGCCTTCGTGAACGTCGGCGCCCCCGAGGAGCCCGTCAAGCTCAACCTCTTCTCGGTGATCGGCGGCCGCAAGACCCTCGCCGGCTCCGGCATCGGCGGCATCCAGGAGACCCAGGAGATGCTGGACTTCTGCGCCGAACACGGCTTCGGCGCGGAGATCGAGCTGATCCGCGCGGACGAGATCAACGAGGCGTACGAGCGGGTGCTCTCGAGCGACGTCCGCTACCGCTTCGTGATCGACACGGCGACGATCTGACGCCCGCCTCATGACCGAGGGCCCCGGAGCCGCACTGCTCCGGGGCCCTCAGCGCGTCGCCGTACGCCGCCCCGGCAGCCACAGCAGATACGGCCCCCCCCCGACCAGCGGCACGGTGCCGACGGCGAGGCTGAGGAGGGTGGCGGCGGCGAGCGTGCTCGCTGCGGCGGAGGGCCCTTCCCGGATCCGAGTCACCGCCGTCCGCCGAGGAGCACCCGGCCGGCAGCCCGCCGACCACACCCGCGGCCACAACGGCCCTCATTCCCACCACTGCCCGCACGACTGCTCCGATCATTTGCTAAGGCAAGGCTTACCTTAGCTTTATTCGGAGTATGGTGAAGAGCGAGGAGGTTCCACACGATGACCGTGCAGCTGAACCACACCATCGTCGCCGCGCACGACAGGAAGGCGTCGGCCCAGTTCCTCGCCGACATGCTGGGGCTGGAAGTCAGCCCGGAGTTCGGCCCGTTCATCCCGGTCGAGATCCCGAACGGCGTGACCCTCGACTACATGGAGACATCCGGCGAGATCAAGCCGCAGCACTACGCGTTCCTGGTGTCCGAGGACGACTTCGACGTCATCTTCGCCCGCATCCAGGACGCCGGCCTGACCTACTGGGCGGACCCGTACCACCACCGCACCGGCGAGATAAACCACAACGACGGCGGCCGGGGCACGTACTTCGACGACCCCAACGGCCACAACCTCGAGATCCTTACGAGGCCGTACGGCAGCGGGAGTTGATCAGCCGGCGGGGATGAACTCGCCGGCTCCGTAGGACCGTAGGAGAACGCCCCCGTCGGCCGACGGCCGTACGGAATGCGCGCGCCCGAGCCCCGAGACCCGGACGCGTCCGTCCGGAGCGACCTCGACCGCGGTGTTCTCGTCGATGGCGACGCCGTGCGACAGCCCCTTCCCGGCAACCGCGGCGATGAGCCGTGGCAGCGTCCCCCACTGCGCGGCATGCACGTCCACGGCGAAGGGCACGAGCCCGAGCCCGTCCCGTACGGCGATCTCCTCCAGGTCTTCGGCGGTGTCCTCGTGACACACGGGAACGCCGTCGTCGAGCCAACCGCCGACGACGGCGTGCCGAGCGGCGACGGCGGCACCAGCGGAGAAACCGGCGTACGGAATGCCGAACTCGGCGAGGGCGGACGGCAGTTGGTCCAGGCACCCGGCGAACGCCTCCTGGTAAGCGGGCGTCAGGCCACCACAGACCAGGAGCCCGTCCAGCCCCTCCAGGGCACCGAGCTCGAACCGCCCGCCGAGCGGCACGAGCAGCGGTACGGGAGCGCAGTCGGCGACCTTCCGCAGCACCCCCTCGTACCGGGCGAACTGCTCGGCCCCGTCACCCTCGTCGACGACCACGCACCCGATGCGGGGCGTGGCGGCGGTCCCAGTGCTCCCGGCGGTTTCTCCGGCGGCGCGCACGAACGGCTCGTAGACGGCGCGCGCCGCTTCCGCGTCCCATCCGCCGCCGATGAGGAAGGTGCGCGTACCGGATCTGTGTGTGCTCATGCCCGCAACCCCATGCCCGTGATCCCGTCGTAGGCGGACATGACGATCTCCAACCCCCTTGTGTCCTCGGCGGGTTCACGCATCTGGTTCGTCACGTACGCGACCACCAGCCGGGCCGCGGGTTCGATCATGACGAGCGAGCCGCCCCAGCCGCCCCACCCGTAGCTGCTGCCGAAGAGCCCGTAGCCGAGTCCCCAGCGCACGGGCATGCCCAGGACCCGATCCTCACCACTGAACTGCTCCACCCACGCACGGTCGACGCCTGCCTGCGACAGGAGCGACACCCCGTTCGTGGTGCCTCCGCAGGCCATCACCGACTGCACGAGGGCGACCGAGCGGGCGTTGCCGAAGCCGCTCGCCGCGGGGATCTGGGCCCGGCGCCAGGCGACGCTGTTGCCGTCGCGGACACTGAGCGCCGTCCCGGCGGCGGGGGCCGCGCCGCGGCCGGGCGCGCTCGCGGTGTAGTCCTCGTCCCGTCCCGGCGGCGGGACGGTGAGCGCCACCCGGTGGTCGTGCTCGGCGCCCAGCCCGATGTGGAAGTCGGCGCCCAGCGGCCCGGCGATCTCGGCGGCGAAGAACTCACCCACGCTGCGGCCGCTGACCCGCCGGACGACCTCGCCCACCAGGAACCCCTGGGTGAGCGAGTGGTATCCGGCCGCGCTGCCCGGCTCCCACTGCGGAGCCTGCGCGACGAGCCGCGCCGTGGCGGCCGCCCAGTCGTAGACCTCTTCGACGGGCCCGTCCCAGTCGGGAAGGCCGGCGGTGTGCGACAGCAGATGCCGTACCAGCACCGCTTCCTTCCCCGCCGCGGCGAACTCGGGCCAGTAGCGGGCGACCGGCGCGTCCAGGTCGAGCTCGCCGCGGTCGGCGAGAACCAGCGCGCACAGCGCCGTCATCGTCTTGGTGACGGAGTAGACGTTGACGACCGTGTCCCGCTGCCAGGGGACGGTTCGCTCGGCGTCGGCGAAGCCGCCCCACACGTCCACGACCGGCTCACCGTCCACGAAGACCGCGACCGAGCCGCCGGCATCTCCGGCGTCCAGCAGCGCGGCCAGCGCGCCCGGCACCGCGGTGAACAGGTCGTCGTACGAGCCCTGAATATCAGCCATGGGTGGCATTAGCGCGCATCGGCGGACCGCAGGCAACCGAATTCCTGACCGCGCAGGTGGCCGAGCAGTTCGTCCCCGGCGGGATACCGCCGTTCCTCGGGCAGCAGCCGCGCCGCGGCCTCCAACTCACCGCGCCCGACGAGCCCATGAACCTCACGGGCAAGCGGCGTCACGTCCCTGATGGCCACGATCCACTCGTCCGCGTAGCGCGTCGCGGCTTCCCCGGAGAGCCCGAGCTGCAGAGCGCGATACGGCAGGGCCTGCAGATTCAGATCCCGCTCGGGATCCCACTGAACCCGCGCCGGCGCCCGCCGCAACTGCCGCTGCCAGCCCGCCCGATCGGCATGCACGCCCGGAACGTAGCTGGACAGACAGGAATTTCGCAGAGCCCAGTCGAACCCGTCCCGAGCGATCTCCACGGCCAGCACGGTCTCCTGCCCGACACCCGTCCCCCAACTCGACCGATACATCATCCACAGAAACGACGGTTTGATCCACGTCATCCGCCCCCGCTTCCACACCCCGGGAAACCGCCCGTCACGAGCCGCCGGCAGACCGATCTCGGGGGAGTACGCCTGATAAACGGTGACAGTGGACGCGGTGTAAAGCGCACGAATACAGCGCTGCGGTTCTTCCATGCCGAACAGGGTGGGGGCGGGCGTCTTTCGTCGGCCATTGAATTTCGACGGGTCCACCCAGGAATCCGCCGGCCCCGTACGGTCATTGCGGCAGCGTCGCCGGGCTGCCGCCGTTCGCCTCGTAGCCCGCCACCGCCAGGGCGCGGTAGACCGCGAACTCCGCCGCCGGGTCCGCGGACAGGGTCCAGGGGAGGGCTCCGATGTGGCCGTCGATGTGTATGAGCTGGTTCATGGCCTCCGCCCAGCGCTCGGCGCGGACCAGGAAGAAGACCAGCAGGTGGCGTACGTGCGCCAGCATCGGGTCGTCGGGACGGGCCGAGTGCACGGCGTGCAGTGCGCCGTGGATCGCCTTCGTCACGACCTCGCTCTGGTAGAAGCCGCTGACCAGGTTCACCTCGGGCAGGTGCTCGAAGACCGCGAACAGCGGCATGGCGGCCAGGAGCGAGCCCTCGGGAGCCCTCGCGGCCGCCGCCTCCGCGAAGGAGTACGCCAGCTCCCGCGAGCCGTGCCACTTCTCGCACCAGTAGTGCAGGGCCGCCAGGTGGGCGCCCATGTGCTTCGGGTCGCGGTCCAGGATCTTCAGCCACAGCTGCTCGAACTCCGGCTGCGGGTACGCCAGTCCGCGGGCCACCGAGAGCTCGACGATGTACGGGACCGGGTCGCCGGGGGCGAGCAGCGCCGCGTCGCCGCACGCCGCCCTCGCCTCCTCCATGATGATCCGGAACTCGTCCGTGCCCCGCGTCGACGTCCGCCACGCCTGCTGGGCCAGGAACTCCGCATGCACCGCCGCGCCGCCCGCGTCCTTGGGCTGCTCGGCCCGCCACACCCGCAGCCACTGCCCGCCCGGCGTCTCGCTGACCCCGCCCGGCCGCTGCTGCAGCTCCAGCGAGGCGGCGCCCGCGAAGGCCTGCACCCGCTGCCAGCGCAGCTCGCCCTCCGCCTCCGTGCCCGCCAGCAGCTGCGAGGCCGCGCGGTAGTCCTGCGTGCGCTGCACCAGGTCCAGGACGTCCAGGAGGTCCTGGTCGGGGCCGGGCATGCGGACGTCCAGCTCCTCCTCCCGCACGAATCCGTAGTTCGCGGGGTCGGCGGCGTCCGGGTGGCCGGCCGGGACCTGCTCGATCATGCCGCGCCTGCGCCGCATGAACGGGAGCAGCACGAAGCCCAGCATGACGATCGCGATCAGGACCCAGAGAAATTCCATGCCTCAAGCGTTCCAGACGCCTGTGACAATTGGCCAACCCGGTCGCCGGACCTGTGGAAAACTCCGGGGCCCAGGCGCTGTGCGCCGCCGTCGGAACCGGCTGTGCACCTGCGTCGGAACCGAGGGAAAACCCGGCGTTACTGCCTTTAGCGCCTCGCCGTCCGGCACCCGCCCCGCGAGCGCACTACCCTCGGTGCCCATGAGCGACAGGCACATCAGTCAGCACTTCGAGACCCTCGCGATCCACGCGGGCAACACCGCCGATCCCCTCACCGGCGCGGTCGTCCCGCCGATCTACCAGGTCTCGACCTACAAGCAGGACGGCGTGGGCGGCCTGCGCGGGGGCTACGAGTACAGCCGCAGCGCCAACCCCACCAGGACCGCCCTGGAAGAGAACCTCGCAGCCCTGGAGGGCGGCCGCCGCGGCCTTGCGTTCGCGTCCGGACTGGCGGCCGAGGACTGCCTGTTGCGTACGCTGCTCAGCCCCGGCGACCACGTGGTCATCCCCAATGACGCGTACGGCGGTACGTTCCGTCTGTTCGCGAAGGTCGTCTCCCGGTGGGGGGTGGAGTGGTCGGTCGCCGACACCAGCAGTCCGTCCGCCGTACGGGCCGCCATCACCCCGAAGACCAAGGCCGTGTGGGTGGAGACCCCCTCCAACCCGCTGCTCGGCATCACCGACATCGCGGCGGTCGCCCAGATCGCCCGGGACGCGGGCGCGAAGCTCGTCGTGGACAACACCTTCGCCACGCCGTACCTGCAGCAGCCGCTGTCGCTCGGCGCGGACGTCGTCGTGCACTCCCTGACGAAGTACATGGGTGGCCACTCGGACGTCGTCGGCGGCGCGCTGGTGGTGAGCGACCGGGACCTGGGCGAGGAGCTGGCGTACCACCAGAACGCGATGGGCGCGGTCGCCGGGCCCTTCGACTCCTGGCTGGTGCTGCGCGGCACCAAGACCCTGTCGGTGCGCATGGACCGGCACAGCGAGAACGCCACCAAGGTCGCCGACATGCTCACCCGGCACGCGCGCGTGACGCGCGTTCTGTACCCGGGTCTGCCCGAGCACCCCGGCCACGAGGTCGCCGCCAAGCAGATGAAGGCGTTCGGCGGCATGGTCTCGTTCCAGGTCGAGGGCGGCGAGGAGGCGGCCGTCGAGGTCTGCAACCGCGCCAAGGTGTTCACGCTCGGCGAGTCCCTGGGCGGCGTCGAGTCGCTGATCGAGCACCCCGGCCGCATGACGCACGCGTCCGCCGCGGGCTCGGCCCTGGAAGTGCCGGCCGACCTCGTCCGCCTCTCCGTGGGCATCGAGAACGTCGACGACCTCCTGGAGGACCTGCAGCAGGCGCTCGGCTAGCCGACCGCCCGGTCACCAGCCCGTGTACGGGGGAGTCGTCTGCGAGGGCGGCTCCACCCAGGGGCGGGCCATCATGGCCCACACCAGGAACGCCACGGCCGCGGCGCACATCAGCAGCCACAGCAGGCGGCGGGCGAGCACCCTGCGGCGCAGCATGCGGGCGCCGCGGCGCATGACGTCCGCGTACAGCTCGGGCGGCACCGGCGGGGGCACCCGCTCCATGATCTGCCGCGCGGCGGCCTCTCGTTCGAGCCGGTTCATGTACGCCTCCCTCTGCTCTCACGGACGCGCCTCATGACGGCACCACCTTCGCCGGCGTCACCGCCGGTGCCGGGTTCCGCGGCGGATGCAGCAGCGTCGCGGTCGCCCGGTCGCAGATCGTGCGGACACGTTCCGTCGGCAGGCCGAGCAGTGCCGCGGTCTGCTCCTCGGCGACTCCCTCGTACAGCCTGAGAACGAGGATCAGGCGCTCCTGCGGCGAGAGCTGGGCCAGCGGACTGCCCGGGTAGGGGCGGCCCCGGCCGAAACCGCCGTACTGGTGCCAGGCCGCGCGGGCGAAGCGGGTGGCCAGGTACTGGCGGGTGCGGTCGTAGGGATCCTCGCCGCGCAGGCGGCCCCAGCACGCGTACGTGTGCGCGAGGGCGAGCGACAGCAGACGACGCGCGCGCGGGTTGTCGTCCGGTGCCTCCGCGGTGAGCAGCGTGGCGGCATGCAGCAGCCGCCCTGCCGCGCCCGCGGTGAACGCCTCGAACTCCCGGGCCCGGCGGGCGCCCTGTGACACCTGCCGTTGTCGCACCGCGCCTCCCGCCTGACGCGCCCCTGAGGAACCGGGACTCCGGCCGCTTACGGAATTTGAACCGCGTACGACGAGGTCCCGATCTCATATGAGGCCCGCGGTGGCCTTTCGGTCAAGAGCCCGGCGGCACGCGCACGCAAGATCCCGGTGAGCACGCACGCGCGCGTGTCTACGACGGGGACTGGACCTCCGGCCCGGGCATCCCCTGGGCCGCCATCCGGGAGGACAGCGCGGTGTTGAAGCGCGTGAGGAGCGTGCAGAACGCCTCGCGCTCCTCCGGCGCCCAGTCGTGCGTCAGCTCGGCCATCAACTGGCGTCGCGAGGAGCGCACTTCCTCCAGGCGGGACTGGCCGCGCGGCGACAGCTGGAGCACCACGGCCCGCCCGTCCTCCGGGTGCGAGGTGCGCTTGACGAGCCCGGTGTCGACGAGCGGAGCCACCTGCCGGGTGACCGTCGACGAGTCGATGCCCATGCTCGCGGCGAGCGCCTTGACGCCCATCGGGCCTTCCTTGTCGAGGCGGTTGAGCAGCAGGTATGCGGCGCGGTCCATGGAGTTGCGCACCTGGCCGACCCCGCCGAGCCGGGTCTGTTCGGCACGGCGGGCGAAGACCGCCACCTCGTGCTGCAGCGTGTCGAGGAGACCGGTGTCACCGACGGTCGTCATGTCCATCGACATTTCAGGTGTTGTGGGCATGGCCGGAGGCTCACTTCATGAAGGGGGGCTGTCTGGAATGGGGGACAGAGTACGCGGCCGGGGGGCGGGCCGTACCGGCGCTGCGGAAACCAGTCTCGGACGTTGGTCACAGCGGCCGTGTGCGCCTGTGAACTGCGATGCTTGAGTCATGAGCTACAGCACGGCTGACTCCTTGCGGCCCGTGACCCTGGACGACGTCCGGGGCGCCCAGAAGATGCTCTCGGGCGTGGCACGGGTGACGGCGATGGAGGGCAGCAGGCACCTGACCCAGCTGGTGGGCGCACCGGTGCACTTCAAGTGCGAGAACCTCCAGCGGACGGGTTCGTTCAAGCTGCGCGGCGCGTACGTCCGCATCGCCGGGCTGCTGCCCGAGGAGCGGGCCGCCGGGGTCGTCGCCGCGAGCGCCGGCAACCACGCGCAGGGCGTCGCCCTGGCGTCCTCGCTGCTGGGCGTGGGCTCGACGGTGTTCATGCCGAAGGGCGCCCCGCTGCCGAAGATCAGCGCCACGCGCGAGTACGGCGCCGAGGTGCGCCTGCACGGGCAGGTGGTCGACGAGACGCTGGCCGCCGCGCAGGCGTACGCGGCCGAGAGCGGCGCGGTGTTCATCCACCCCTTCGACCACCCCGACATCATCGCGGGCCAGGGCACGGTCGGCCTGGAGATCCTGGAGCAGTGCCCGGAGGTGCGCACGATCGTCGTCGGCATCGGCGGCGGAGGTCTCGCGGCCGGCATCGCGGTCGCGGTCAAGGCGCTCAGGCCGGACGTGCGGATCGTGGGCGTACAGGCGGAGGGGGCGGCGGCGTATCCGCCCTCGCTCACGGCCGGGCGCCCGGTGTCGATCGAGAACCCGGCGACCATGGCCGACGGCATCAAGGTGGGGCGGCCCGGCGACGTGCCGTTCGGGATCATCGGCGACCTGGTGGACGAGGTCCGTACCGTCTCCGAGGACGAGCTGTCGACCGCGCTGCTGCTGTGCCTGGAGCGGGCCAAGCTGGTCGTCGAGCCGGCCGGCGCGAGCCCGGTGGCGGCGCTGCTGAGCGAGCCGGGGGCCTTCGAGGGCCCGGTGGTGGCGGTGCTCTCCGGCGGGAACGTCGATCCGCTGCTGATGCAGCGCGTCCTGCGGCACGGCATGTCCGCGCAGGGCCGCTACCTGGCCGTACGGCTGCGGCTGACGGACCGGCCGGGGGCCCTCGCCACACTTCTCGGGGTGTTGTCAGTGGTGGACGCTAACGTCCTCGATGTGAGTCACGTACGGACCGATCCACGGCTCGGGCTCACAGAGGCGGAGGTCGAGCTGCACCTGGAGACGAAAGGACCGGAGCACTGCGCCGAGGTCGGCCGAGCCCTGCGCGAGGCGGGCTACACGGTCATCGACTGAGGCGCCGAGCGGTCCGATCGGGAAAATCCGTTGAGAGACGCGATACATCGCGTTAGTGTCAGCTTTCCCAAGCATCCCCGACGACGTGGAGACTCACATGCCAGGCGCCATCTATGCCGAAGGCCTGGTGAAAACCTTCGGTGACGTAAAGGCTCTGGACGGCGTCGACCTCGATGTCCCCGAGGGCACCGTGCTGGGCCTGCTCGGGCCGAACGGCGCGGGCAAGACGACCACGGTCCGCTGTCTGACGACCCTGCTGAAGCCCGACAGCGGCCGCGCGGAAGTCGCGGGCCTCGACGTGCTCAAGCATCCCAACGAGGTGCGGCGCAGCATAGGCCTGTCCGGCCAGTTCGCCGCCGTCGACGAATACCTGACCGGCCGCGAGAACCTCCAGATGGTCGGCCAGCTCTACCAGATGAAGGCCAGGGCCGCGAAGGCCAGGGCCGAGGAGCTGCTGGCCCAGTTCGACCTCGCGGACGCCGCCGACCGCCCGACCAAGACCTACTCCGGAGGCATGCGCCGCCGACTCGACCTCGCGGCCGCACTGGTGGTCTCGCCGCCCGTGATGTTCATGGACGAGCCGACCACCGGCCTCGACCCGCGCAACCGCCAGCTGCTGTGGGAGGTCATCAAGCGACTCGTCTCCGGCGGTACGACCCTGCTGCTGACCACCCAGTACCTGGAAGAGGCCGACCACCTCGCGCACGACATCGCGGTCGTCGACCACGGCCGGGTCATCGCCCGCGGCACCTCCGACCAGCTCAAGGCCCGCACCGGCGGCGAGCGGGTCGAGGTCGTGGTGCACGAGCGCGAGCACATCCCGACCGCCCGCGAGGTCCTCGGCGGCTTCGGCAAGGGCGACGTCACCGTCGAGGAGCACACCCGCCAGCTCACCGTGCCCGTCACCGGCGGCGCGAAGCTGCTCGCCGAGGTCATCCGCGAACTGGACGTCCGCGGCATCGAGATAGACGACATCGGCCTGCGCCGCCCGACCCTCGACGACGTGTTCCTGTCCCTGACCGGACATGTGGCCGAGGCGAAGCCCGAGGAGAACGGCGAGAGCACGGACGCGGCCGCCAAGGACCGCCGGCAGAAGAAGGAGACCGCAAAGTGAGCGCCGCCACCGACGCCGTACGGATCGCGCCGCCCGGCAACGCGATCAGCCAAGGGATCCGGGACTCGCTGGTCGTCGCGAAACGCAACCTGATCCGGATGTCCCGGATCCCCGAGATGGTCATCTTCGGCCTGATCCAGCCGATCATGTTCGTGGTGCTGTTCAGCTATGTGTTCGGCGGTTCCATGAACATCGGGGGCACCACGGACTCCTCGGTCTACCGCGAGTTCCTGATGGCCGGCATCTTCGCCCAGACCGTCACCTTCGCCACGGCGGGCGCCGGGGCCGGTATCGCCGACGACATGCACAAGGGGCTCATCGACCGCTTCCGCTCGCTGCCCATGGCGCGCGGTGCGGTGCTGACCGGGCGTACGCTCGCCGACCTGGTGCAGACGGCACTCACGCTGTTCGTGCTGGCCATGGTCGCCCTGCTGGTCGGCTGGCGCACCCACACCAGCATCGGCGAGGTGCTCGGCGCCTTCGGACTGCTGCTTCTGACCGGCTACGCGTTCACCTGGATCGGAGCGGTGATCGGCCTGTCGGTGCGCACCCCCGAGGCGGCCACCTCGGGCGGGCTGATCTGGCTCTTTCCGGTCACGTTCATCTCGAACGCGTTCGTGGACTCCAGCCGCATGACCCCCTGGCTTCGGCACATAGCCGAGTGGAATCCGTTCAGCGCGACCGTCCAGGCCTGCCGCAAGCTCTTCGGCAACCCCGGCGTCTCGCCCTCGGACGCCTGGCCCATGGCGCACCCCGTGTGGGCCTCGCTGATCTACTCGGTCCTGATCGTCGTCGTCTTCCGGACCCTGGCGGTACGGAAGTACCGCTCGGCGGCCGCATGACGAGGCCCCCGGCGTCTCACGGACGCCGGGGGCTCGCCAAGGGCGTGCCGGCCGGGAGCGGCCGGTCAGCGGGGGGTCAGCCGGTGTAGGGCTCGGCCTTGAGGATCTTCACGGAGGCCTTCTTGCCGTTCGGCAGTTCGTACTCCGCGTCCTCGCCGACCTTGTGGCCGATCACGCCGGAGCCGAGCGGCGACTGCGGCGAGTAGGTCTCGATGTCGGAGCTCGCGTACTCGCGCGAGGCGAGCAGGAAGGACAGCGTGTCGTCCTCGTCGCCGTCGAAGGCGATGGTCACGACCATGCCGGGCGCCACCGCGCCGTCCGCCGACACGGGCGCCTCGCCCACCTTGGCGTTCTCCAGGAGCTGGGTCAGCTGGCGCACACGGAGCTCCTGCTTGCCCTGCTCTTCCTTGGCCGCGTGGTACCCGCCGTTCTCACGCAGGTCGCCCTCCTCGCGCGCGGCCGCGATCTTGGCGGCGATCTCCGTGCGCGCAGGACCAGACAGGTACTCCAGCTCGGCCTTGAGCTGGTTGTACGCCTCCTGGGTCAGCCAGGTGACGTTCTCGCTGGTCTGGGTCACAGGTGCTCCTCGTAGGTACTGGGAATACAAAGCATCGCCCTACCCAGAAGAATGTTCCTTCACGGATGGGCGAAACCACGAGCCTAACAATTCAGCGGCTGAAGGGGGAGGACATAAGCCATCAGAATTGCGTCAACGCAGGTCAGGGCCTACGTATCCGGGGAAGGCTCTGTGTCAGTCGGCGTGACAGCCGAGCAGCTCGGCCGTGGTGCCCGGGGATGTCGTACGGAGCGTGACGACCTTGTCGATCCGCGTGGCGCCGCCGTCGAAGCGGAAGTCGGCCCGGCCCACCTCGGACCCGTCCTCCGCCTGGGACCGCACGGTGCAGTAGCCGGAGGCGCCGGAGTCCTTGCGGACCTCCAGATGGACCGAGACCGAGTTCTTGTGCGGCTCGAACGTGATCACTTCACCGCTGATCCTGTTCTGGCCGACGTAGTGGTAGGCGAAGTAGCCGACCAGGGCGAGCAGTGCCGCCCCGAGTACCGCTCCGGCGATCTTGAGCTTGCGGTCGGCGCGCTCGTCCGAGGAGCGGCCGTAGCGGCCCTCGGGCAGCCGCGTGCTCGCCGTACTCATGATCGTCCTCTCGGAAACCGGGGCCCGGAATTTTTCGCCCCCCGATTCGGTCACTATAGAAGCGCCGATCGCGCCGGTTCACACCGGGCGCCGACTACTGAGGATCGAGTCTTGACTGACCAGCTGCGACTGATGGCCGTGCACGCGCACCCCGACGACGAGTCGAGCAAGGGCGCGGCCACCATGGCGAAGTACGTGTCCGAGGGGGTGGACGTGCTGGTCGTGACCTGCACGGGCGGGGAGCGCGGCTCCATCCTCAATCCGAAGCTGCAGGGCGACAAGTACATCGAGGAGCACATCCACGAGGTACGCAAGAAGGAGATGGACGAGGCCCGCGAGATTCTCGGGGTCAAGCAGGAGTGGCTCGGCTTCGTCGACTCGGGCCTGCCCGAGGGCGACCCGCTGCCGCCGCTGCCCGAGGGCTGCTTCGCCCTGGAGGACGTCGACAAGGCGGCCGGCGAGCTGGTGAAGCAGATCCGCGCCTTCCGTCCCCAGGTGATCACCACCTACGACGAGAACGGCGGCTACCCGCACCCCGACCACATCATGACCCACAAGATCTCGATGGTGGCGTTCGAGGGCGCGGCGGACACCGAGAAGTACCCGGAGTCGGAGTTCGGCGAGGCCTACCAGCCGCTCAAGCTCTACTACAACCAGGGCTTCAACCGCCCGCGCACCGAGGCGCTGCACAACGCGCTGCTCGAGCGCGGCATGGAGTCGCCGTACGGGGACTGGCTCAAGCGCTGGAGCGAGTTCGAGCGCACGGAGCGCACGCTGACCACGCACATCCCCTGCGCCGAGTTCTTCGAGATCCGCGACAAGGCGCTGATCGCGCACGCCACGCAGATCGACCCCGACGGGGGCTGGTTCAAGGTCCCGATGGAGATCCAGAAGGAGGTCTGGCCGACGGAGGAGTACGAGCTCGCGAAGTCGCTCGTGGACTCCTCCCTCCCCGAGGACGACCTCTTCGCGGGCATCCGCGACAATGCCTGACATGAGCGCAAGCGTGAGCCTGGCACTGACGAACCTCGTCCCCCTCGCCAAGGAGGTGGACGAGAACAAGGTCACCCCCGGCGTCCTCGGCTTCATCGTCTTCGCGGCGATGGCCCTGGCGGTGTGGGCACTGATGAAGTCCATGAACCGGCACATGAGCCGGGTGGAGTTCAAGGAGCCGACCGACCCGAAGGCCGAGGCCTCGGAGTCGACGACCGACTCCAAGGCCCAGCAGGGCTGACAGCGCGGGTAGCGGGGGTGTGCGGCGGTCACTGCGTGGCCGGTACCGCCACCCCCATCACCTCCCGGGCGTGCCGGCTCGGCACCATGCCCAGGCGCCAGGCCTGCCAGCCCGCCTCGAGGCTCACACCGCGTTCCAGCAGCAGCTGGTACGCCTCCACGTAGTCGTCCAGCTTCTCGTCCCGCAGGGGATGGCCCGTGCGGGACAGCTGGGCCAGGTCCTCCTGGGCCACCGCCGTGCCGACCTCGAAGCCGCCGGGCGCCGCGTAAGGCAGCAGGGTGCAGCGCAGGAAGCGGGCCCAGTCCTCGCCGCGGCGGTCGTCGTACGACGTGAACAGGCCGACCGCCTCGTCGCACAGGGTCAGTGCCTGCTGGGTACGGGCGTTGCCCGCGTCCACCACCGCCAGTTCCAGGCAGGTCCAGGCCTCGCCGTGGGCGACGCCGATGCGCTGGAAGTCGGCCCGGGCGTCCACCAGGAGCTGGCGGGCGAAACCGGAGTTGCGCAGCGAGCCCGTCTGGGCCGCGCGCTGGTCGCGGGTGACTCTGGCCGAGTGGTGGCGGGCGCAGGCCAGGCCGTAGACGTCGCGCATGCGGGAGAACATCGTGCGGGAGCGCTCCAGCTCGCGGACCGCGTGGTCGAGGTTGCCCGTCTCCTCCAGGGCCTGGCCCAGGTAGTAGACCGTCCAGGCCTCGCCGCGGGCGTCCTCGTTCTCGCGGTGCCGGGAGGCCGCCTGGCGCAGGCCGTCCACCGCCGGGGACGGGTCGCCGGCGACCAGGCGGGCGCGGGCCAGCTGGGTCAGCGCCCAGGCCTCGCCGCGGGCGTCGCGGGTGCGGCCGTAGCGGTCGAGGGCCGCGCGCAGCTCCGACTCCGCGCGCGGGACGTCGCCCATGCGCAGCGAGAGCTGGCCGAGCTGGAAGTGGGCCCAGGCCTCGCCGTGCACGGACTCGCCGGCGCGGTGCAGCACCAGCGAATCGGTGAGCAGGCGCAGCGCCTCGGACACATGGCCCTCGTCCCGCTCCACCGCGGCCAGCGCGTGCATCGTCCAGGCGCGGTCCGTCGCCAGTTCCGGGGGCGACTGGAGGTCAAGGGCCTCGCGGAGCTTGGCCGCCGCCTCCGTCAGGTTGCCCTGGTGGTGGAGGGTGATGCCGAGGGAGCACAGGGCACGGGCCGCGCCCGCGTCGTGGTGGGCCTCCATGTACAGATCGACCACCGACGTCAGCGTCGTGCGCGCCTTGTCCAGCTCGCCCAGCTGCCGGGCCGCGATGCCCGTGCGCCACTGCACCGAGCGGACCAGCAGGCCCTGGTCGACGGCCTGCGCCAGTTCGCTGATCTCGCCCAGGCGGTAGAGGTCGCCGCGCAGCAGGCAGTAGTCGCACAGCGCGCCCAGCAGATTCAGCACCGCCGCCTGGTTCACGCCCTCCGCGTGCCGCAGCGTCGAGGTGATGAAGCTCGACTCGTCGTCCAGCCAGCGCAGGGCCTCGTCCAGGGACGTGAAGCCGTGCGGGCTGAAGCGGTCCGAGCGGGTCGACATGTTGCCGTCGACCAGGCGCAGCACCGAGTCCGCGAGGTCGGCGTAGTTCACGATCAGGCGTTCCTGCGCGGCGGAGCGCTCGGCCGCCTCTTCCTCGTCCAGGAGGCGGGCCTGGGCGAAGGCCCGCACCAGGTCGTGCAGGCGGTAGCGGTTGCCGCGCACATGGTCGATCAGGCCGGCCCGGGAGAGCGCCACCAGGTGGCGGGTCGCCTCCGCCTCGTCGGTCGCCAGGAGAGAGGCGGCCGCGGCGCCGCCCAGGGATGCGCGGCCGGCCAGGGCCAGCCGGCGCAGCAGTCTGCGGGCCGTCTCCGACTGGTCCGTGTAGCGCAGCCACAGCACGCGCTCGATCGGCTCGACGGGGCCGTACGCTGCGAGATCCGTGGCCAGTTGGCGCGGTGAACGCGGGCCCAGCGACGAACCCGCGATGCTCAGCGCCAGCGGCAGCCCGCCGCACAACTCCCTGATCCGGTCGGCCGAATCGGCGTCGTACGGACCGGAGCTGTCCTGTGCCGCAGCGTCCAGCAGTTCCTCCGCGCCCGCCGAGTCCAGTGCCTCGACCGGCAGTTCGTGCACATGGGCCTGGAGGTCGGAGGGCAGTTCGAGGGGCTCGCGGGCGGTGACCAGGACCAGGCTGTCGGAGCGCTCGGGGACGAGCGTGCGGATCTGGTCGGGGTCCGAGGCGTCGTCCAGGACGATCGTGACCGGAAGGCCCGTCAGATGCTGGTGGTACAGCTCGCTCAGCCGCTTGACCTGCTGGTCGGGGGAGGAGCGCTCACGGAACAGCAGCTGCTCGCGCGGCGCGCCCAGCCGGTTCAGCAGGTGCAGCAGGGCGTCGCGGGTGGACAGCGGCTGCTCCTCCGGGCTGCCGCCGCGCAGGTCGACGACGCAGGCGCCGCGGAAGTAGTCCTTCAGGTCGTGCGTGGCGCGCACGGCGAGTGTCGTACGGCCGCTGCCGGGTGTGCCGTGCAGTACCACGACCGTCGGGCGGGTCTCCGTGCTTGCGCGGGCCGCCTGTACCCACTGCCGGATCCGAGCCATCTCCTGCCGCCGGCCCGCGAACACGCCTGCCGGTTCGGGGAGTTGACCGAACGACTGCGCCAGAACGTTCCGTCCCCGGGCCGCCGCGCTCTTGTCCGTGCCGCGTAGTTTCGGTCCCGTCTTCTTCGGGCCGGTGGAGGCGGCGAGGACGCGCTGCTGGTCGAGGAACGGGCGGATGCCGCGCACCTCCAGCGCCGTCAGCCACTGCAGCCGCAACTGCTCCGGGCCGCCCGGCTGGCTCGCCGCGCCGGCACTGTGGTGGGCCGCGGGCAGATGGGAGCCGGCGACCTTGACCACGGTCGCCGCGGCGCCGACGACGCCGACGGTCACGCCCACGCCGACTGCCGTGCCCGTGTCGGTGCCGAGGGCCAGGTCGGCCACGATGGCCGCGACCGCGCCAACGGCCGCCACCAGCAGGGGAGTTCCCGAACCCTCCTTGGCGTAGCGCTGTGCGAAGGTGAGCCGGCCGGCCTCCGCCTCGTCCAGTGCGCGTGTGTAGGCCTCGTACTCCTCGGCGGCCGTCTGCGCCATCGCGTCCAGCGCGCCGCGCGCCCTCGACAGCAGCACAGTCCCGTCGGTGCGCCCGCCGGAGCGCCGCACCTCCTCCTCCACGGCCCGGGCCAACAGCCGTTCGGCATCCGCCCGATGACTGTCCCGCATGTCACGTCCCCCTCCGGCGGCAACTCCTTTGCCTATGAGTGTCCTTCGGGTCGGGCGTGAGCGCGAGGGTGCGGCGATCATTCTGCGCGGGAACGGTGCCCGCCCACCGCCAGAAACACACACGCCACCGCCAGCGCCCCCTCCGCCGCCCCGCAGGCCAGCGCCTGCAGCAGGGCCGAGCCCGATGTGGCCGTGGTTATGTCGAACCAGGCGTCCAGGACCGCGACGGCGGCCGTCGCGGAGGCCGTCAGGCGGGCTCGGGGGTCACCGCGCAGGCCCAGCAGGGCCGTTGTCGCGCAACCCGCCGCCATCAGTACGTCCAGGCCGATCCAGGCCGGCGACCAGTTCCGCACCTCCGTGCTGCCCGGCAGCGTCAGGCCGAGCACCACCATCCACGGCACCAGCAGCACGGCCGCCGCGCCCAGCAGGACCGGCGTCCACCTCTTCAGCGCCACGGCCACCGCGCCCACCGCCGCGCCCAGCAGGAGCAGTGTCCACCCCAGTAACGCCTTCTTGTGCGGCTGCTTCCTCATCCGGTTCCCCCTTCTGTTCCTCGTGCCTCCACACTAGACCGCAGAGAAAATTCTGCAAAGAAAACTCGGCAGACATGGGGGTCGACTCAGGGTTCTCAGGGTTACCGTGACCGCATGACCGACCGTCCGTCCGAGCTGACCAGCCTCGAGCGCACCGCCCTCTACAAGTCCCTCGGCAATCCCCTGCGCCGCCGGATCCTCGACTACCTCGGTCGGCACGGCGAGGCGAACTCCACCGTGCTCGCGAAGGAACTCGGCGAGAGTTCCGGCACCACCAGCTACCACCTGCGCAAACTTGCCGAGCAGCGGCTCATCGAGGAGATCCCGGAGAAGTCCGGCGGGCGGGAGAGGTGGTGGCGTTCGCTGCCGTTCAGCCACACCACGCCCGACCCGGCCACCATGACCGCCGAGGAGTACACGGCCGCCGAGCACCTCGCCCTGCTGAAGATCGACGTCGACACCGAGCTGTTCCGCCGCGCCCACCAGGAGTACCGGGGCCCGGACGGCTGGGCGCAGGTCCAGCGGCACGGCGCCTGGATGACCAAGGACGAACTCCTCGCCTTCATGCGCGAGTACCACGCCCTCCTCGACCGCCACGGCCACTCCCGCGAGAGCGCCCCCGAAGGGGCACGCCCGGTCAACATGCGTTTCTACGCGGTGCCCGAGCCCGTGGGAGAGTGGAACAGTGAACCGACTGGCCCATGAGACGTCCCCGTACCTCCTTCAGCACGCCGACAACCCCGTCGACTGGTGGCCCTGGTCGACGGAGGCCTTCGACGAGGCCCGGAAGACGAACAAACCTGTTCTTCTGAGCGTCGGGTACAGCAGTTGTCACTGGTGCCACGTCATGGCGCACGAGTCCTTCGAGGACCAGGCCACGGCCGACTTCCTCAACGAGCACTTCGTCAGCGTCAAGGTCGACCGCGAGGAGCGCCCGGACGTCGACGCCGTCTACATGGAAGCCGTGCAGGCCGCCACCGGCCAGGGCGGCTGGCCCATGACCGTCTTCCTCACGCCCGACGCCGAACCCTTCTACTTCGGCACCTACTTCCCGCCCGCCCCCCGCTCCGGCATGCCCTCCTTCCGGCAGGTCCTGGAGGGCGTCCGCTCCGCCTGGACCGACCGGCGCGACGAGGTCGCCGAGGTCGCCGGCAAGATCGTGCGCGACCTCGCCGGGCGGGAGATCTCCTACGGCGACACGCAGACCCCCGGCGAGGAGGAGCTCGCCCGGGCGCTGCTCGGCCTCACCCGCGAGTACGACCCGCAGCGTGGCGGATTCGGCGGCGCCCCCAAGTTCCCGCCGTCCATGGCCGTCGAGTTCCTGCTGCGCCACCACGCCCGCACCGGCGCCGAGGGCGCGCTGCAGATGGCCCACGACACCTGCGAACGCATGGCCCGCGGCGGCATCTACGACCAGCTCGGCGGCGGCTTCGCCCGCTACTCCGTCGACCGCGACTGGGTCGTGCCGCACTTCGAGAAGATGCTCTACGACAACGCCCTGCTGTGCCGGGTCTACGCGCACCTCTGGCGCAGCACCAGGTCCGAGCTCGCCCGTCGCGTCGCCCTCGAGACCGCCGACTTCCTGGTCCGTGAACTCCGCACGAACGAGGGCGGGTTCGCCTCCGCCCTCGACGCCGACAGCGACGACGGGAGCGGGAAGCACGTCGAGGGCGCGTACTACGTGTGGACCCCTCAGCAGCTGACGGAGGTCCTCGGCGGCGAGGACGCCGAGCTCGCCGCCCAGTACTTCGGCGTCACCGAGGAGGGCACCTTCGAGCACGGTCGGTCCGTCCTCCAGCTCCCGCAGCAGGAGGGCGTGTTCGACGCCGAGAAGGTCGAGTCCATCAAGGGCCGTCTCCTCGGGGCCCGCTCCGGCCGCCCCGCCCCCGGCCGTGACGACAAGGTCGTCGCCGCCTGGAACGGACTCGCGATCGCCGCGCTCGCCGAGACCGGCGCCTACTTCGACCGCCCCGACCTCGTCGAGGCGGCCGTGGCGGCGGCCGATCTCCTCGTACGGCTGCATCTGGACGAGCAGGTCCGTCTCGCCCGTACCAGCAAGGACGGGCACGTCGGCGCCAACGCGGGGGTGTTGGAGGACTACGCCGACGTCGCCGAGGGCTTCCTCGCGCTCGCGTCCGTCACCGGTGAGGGCGTCTGGCTGGAGTTCGCCGGGTTCCTGCTCGACCACGTGCTCGCCCGCTTCGTCGACGCGGAGACCGGCACGCTCTACGACACCGCCGCCGACGCCGAGCAGCTGATCCGCCGGCCGCAGGACCCCACCGACAACGCGACGCCCTCCGGGTGGACGGCCGCCGCGGGCGCACTGCTGAGTTACGCCGCCCAGACCGGCTCCGAGCCCCATCGCACCGCCGCCGAAAGGGCGTTGGGGGTCGTGAAGGCGCTCGGTCCGCGGGTGCCCCGCTTCATCGGCTGGGGGCTCGCGGTCGCCGAGGCGCAGCTCGACGGGCCGCGGGAGGTCGCGATCGTCGGCCCCGCACTCGACGACGAGGGCACAAGGGCCTTGCACCGTACGGCACTTCTCGCCACCGCGCCCGGCACTGTCGTGGCCGTGGGAGCTGCGGAGAGTGACGAGTTCCCGTTGCTCGCCGATCGGCCCCTCGTGGGCGGTGAACCCGCCGCATACGTCTGCCGTAACTTCACCTGCGACGCCCCGACCACCGATCCGGAACGGCTGCGGACCGCGCTGAACAGCTGAAACAACAGCGCGCAACTGGCTTTTACGCAACCTGTGTTCGAATTGTTCACTCTCGGGACTCGTTGTGATGAAACGCGCTCTTCATCGAAACGGCCTGCACACTTCACAGATCAACCATAATCTCTGCACAGTGGCGCGACAGGTGTGACTCAATGTCGTGCCGGGGGGCATTGGGGATCTGGGGGGATCTGTTGTTGACATCTGTCTTCATCGCTGCCGTCTCGCTGGCCTTGTTCTGGATGGCGGCCTTCACCTTGTGGTGGCAGATGCACGCGTGGCGTACGCCCGAAGTGCTTGCCTCCACCCGATTCAGCAGACCGGACGGGGACGAGCACGTCTCGTTCTCGCTGCTGCTGCCGGCGCGGCACGAACAGGCCGTGCTGGACCACACCATCCAGCGGCTGCTGGAGTCCACGCACACCGACTTCGAGATCATCGTGATCGTGGGGCACGACGACCCCGAGACCACGGCGGTGGCCGAGGCGGCCGCCGAACGCGACCCGCGCGTCCGTGTCGTCGTCGACACCCATGAGAAGAAGAACAAGCCGAAGGCCATGAACACGGCGCTGCCGCACTGCCGCGGCGACGTCGTCGGTGTCTTCGACGCCGAGGACCAGGTCCATCCCGAGCTCCTCGCCCACGTCGACCACGCCTTCCGGACGACCCGTGCGGACGTCGTGCAGGGCGGGGTCCAGCTCATCAACTTCCACTCCAGCTGGTACTCCCTGCGCAACTGCCTGGAGTACTTCTTCTGGTTCCGCTCCCGACTGCATCTGCATGCGCAGAAGGGGTTCATCCCGCTCGGCGGCAACACCGTCTTCGTACGCACCGATGTGCTGCGGGAAGCCGACGGCTGGGACCCCAACTGCCTTGCCGAGGACTGCGACCTGGGCGTGCGGCTGTCGTCCGTCGGCAAGAAGGTCGTCGTCGCCTACGACTCCGACATGGTGACCCGGGAGGAGACCCCGGGCTCGCTGATGTCGCTGCTCAAACAGCGCACCCGCTGGAACCAGGGCTTCCTGCAGGTCTACCGGAAGAAGGACTGGAAGCAACTCCCGGGCTTCGGGCAGCGGTTGCTCGCCCGGTACACCCTGATGACGCCGTTCCTGCAGGCCTTCTCCGGCGTGATCATCCCCCTCAACGCGGCGATCGCGCTCTTCCTCGACGTGCCCGTCGGGATCGCCTTCCTCACCTTCCTGCCGCTGGTCACCGCCGCGGTCACCTTCGTCTTCGAGGTCGTCGGACTGCACGACTTCGGCAAGCAGTACGGACTGCGCGTCCGCCTCGTCCACTACCTCAAGCTCGTCGTGGGCGGCCCCTTCTACCAGGTCCTCCTCGCCGGGGCCGCGATCCGCGCCGTCTGGCGTGAGCAACGCGGCCGCAACGACTGGGAGTTGACCAGCCACGTCGGGGCCCACCTCACCCAGGCCGAAGTGAACCGAGACCTCCGAGAGGACGTCCCTGCGTGACCTCCACCCTTCCCGCGGTGACCACTCCGAAGGTCCCCGCGCAGCGGCAGCCTGTGCCTGAGGCCGGTTCGACCGGTCGAACGGCCCCGCCCAAACGCCTCCGCTCCTCCCGTCCCGACCTCCTCCTGTGCGGCGCGCTCCTGGTGGCGATCCTCGTCGTACAGGGCTGGAACATCGCCGACTACCCGACGCTCAGCGACGACGAGGGCACCTATCTCGCCCAGGCCTGGGCGGTCCAGCAGGGCAAGGGCCTCGCCCACTACACGTACTGGTACGACCATCCGCCCCTCGGCTGGATCCAGCTGGCCGTGCTGACCTGGATACCGTCGTGGCTCAGCCCCGGCTCGATGACCGTCGGCAGCATGCGCGTCACGATGCTGGTGATCAGTGCCGTCAGCGCGGTCCTCGTCTACGTCCTCGCCCGCCGTCTGTCCCTGCCCCGCTGGGCCGCAGGCCTCGCGATGGCCCTGTTCGGCCTCTCGCCGCTCTCGGTCGTGCTCCAGCGCGAGATCTTCCTCGACAACCTCGCGGTGATGTGGACGCTCCTCGCCTTCACCCTCGCCGCCTCCCCGAGCCGCCACCTGTGGCACCACTTCGGAGCCGGCCTCGCGGCGGCCACGGCGGTGCTCACCAAGGAGACGATGCTCGTCGTCCTGCCCGCTCTGTTCGTCACCATGTGGCGGCACAGCCACCGCGACACCCGCAAGTTCGCGGTGACCGGAGCGATCACCGCCTGCGCGCTGATCGGCTTCAGCTACCCCCTCTTCGCCCTGCTCAAGGGCGAGTTGTTCCCGGGCGGCGGGCACGTCTCGCTCTTCGAGGGCATCAAGTACCAGATGACCAGGCCCGGTTCGGGCTTCATCCTGGACCAGGGATCCGGCTCCTACGGCGTCCTGCACTCGTGGCTCTACTACGACCGCGTCCTGCCGCTCGGCGGCCTCGCCGGCGCCCTGCTGCTGGTGGCCACCTGGCGCTGGTCGGTCACCGCCCGCGCACTCGCCGGACCGGCCCTCACGATCGCGATCCTCACCGTGCTGGCCATGCGTCCGAACGGCTATCTGCCCGCGATGTACGTCATCCAGGCGCTGCCCTTCCTCGCCCTGGTCCTCGCCGGAGGCACCGCCTCCGTCGCCCACGCCGTACTGCGCAGATGGCGGCGCCCCGACGAACAGCGCTGGACGACGGGCGGCCGGTACGCTCTCGCGGCGGTCCTCGCGATCGCCGCCGGCGCGTACGTCGTACCGAAGTGGTACGACGGCGACCGCACCGCCGTCACCGCCGACGCCAACGCCCCCTACCGGGCCGCCTCCAAGTGGCTCACCACCGAGGTCGCCGACCCGAAGGACACCCGGGTCCTCGTCGACGACGCGCTCTGGCTGGACCTCGTGCACGACGGGTACAGGCCGGGGCTCGGTGTCATCTGGTTCTACAAGGCCGACCTCGACCCGGCCGTCACGAAGACGATGCCGCACGGCTGGAAGGACATCGACTACGTGGTCGCCTCCCCGACGGTGCGGCGCGACGCGGTGGACCTGCCCAACGTCAAGGCCGCCATTGAGCATTCGACCCCGGTCGCCACGTTCGGTACCGGAGAGGACCGGATCGAGATCCGGCAGGTCCAGACGGCCGGCACCGCTGACGGAGGCACCCGATGACCCACGAGTACACCGCTCCGGGGGAGCTCAACGACCCCGCCGTACGCGGCGCCGAGATCGCCGAGCCCGGTGCCGTCACCATCGTCGTACCGACCTTCAACGAGTCCGCGAACATCCGTGAACTCCTGCACCAGATCACCGAGTCGGTGCCCTCCCGGCTGCCCTGCGAGGTCGTCTTCGTCGACGACTCCACCGACGACACCCCCGAGGTCATCTACGAGGCGGCCAAGGACTGCCCGTTCCCGGTGACCGTCCTGCACCGCGAGGAGCCGGTCGGCGGGCTCGGCGGTGCGGTCGTCGAGGGCATGAAGGCGGCCGGTTCGGACTGGATCGTCGTCATGGACGGCGACTGCCAGCATCCGCCGTCCCTGGTACCGGAGTTGGTGGCCACCGGTGAGCGTGCGAACGCCGGACTCGTGGTCGCCTCCCGGTACATCAAGGGCGGCAGCCGCGCAGGACTCGCGGGCAGCTACCGCGTGGCCGTGTCCCGGGGCGCGACCTGGCTGACCAAGTCCCTGTTCCCCCGCAAGCTGCACGGCATCAGCGACCCGATGAGCGGCTTCTTCGCGATCCGGCGCAGCGACATCACCGCGGAGGCCCTCAAGCCCCTCGGCTACAAGATCCTCCTCGAACTGGCCGTCCGCAGCCGGCCCCGCCAGGTCACCGAGGTGCCGTTCGTCTTCCAGGACCGGTTCGCCGGGGAGTCCAAGTCGTCCGCGCAGGAGGGCTTCCGCTTCCTGCGCCACCTCGTCGGACTGCGCACCGCCTCGCCCATCGCGCGCATGGTGGCCTTCGGCCTGATCGGCGCGACCGGCTTCTTCCCGAACCTGCTCGGGCTGTGGGCGCTGACCGCCGCCGGGATGCACTACGTCCCCGCCGAGATCTTCGCCAACCAGCTCGGCGTCGCCTGGAACTTCGTACTCATCGAGCATCTGCTGTTCCGCGACCGCCGCCGGCACCGCAACTGGTGGGACCGCGTGGGCCGGTTCGCGCTGCTCGCCAATGCCGACCTGGTGCTGCGCATCCCGCTGATCGCGCTGTTCGTGCACCGGTTCGGGATGGGGGCCCTGTCCGCCACCGCGCTCGCGCTGGTGACGACGTTCGTCCTGCGCTTCATGGGGACCGAAGCGCTGGTCTATCTCCCGCGCAGGGGGCGTGGGGGGAGTACCGCAGCAAGGAGAGCCGTGTGAACAGACGCATTTCGGCCAAGCACAGAAGACGGACCGCACTGGTCGGGGTGGGGGCCCTGACCGCCGGTCTGCTCCTCACCTCACCCCAGTCCGCCGAGGCCGCCAACCTCGTCAAGAACCCGGGCTTCGAGACGGCCGGCACCGACGGGATGCCGTACTGCTGGGAGAAGTCCGGCTGGGGCGACAACGACTTCACGTTCGAGACGACGAGTGACGCGCACAGCGGGTCCAAGGCGATGAAGGTGTCGCTGACCCGCCGCGTCGACGGCGACCGCAAGGCGCTGATCACCGAGTCGACGGAGTGCGCGCCGGTGGTGACGGCGGGCAAGCAGTACGACCTCGGACTCTGGTACAAGACGACCACGCCGGACGCGAACATCACGCTGTTCCGGCACGACACCACCGCCGGCTGGCAGTACTGGACCGACCTCAAGACGCTGGAGATGCAGTCCGGCTGGACCCAGGCCACGGTCCGCACACCCGAGGTCCCGGCCGGCACCGACCGCATCACCTGGGGTGTCTCGGTCTACGGCACCGGCTCGGCGACCACCGACGACTACACGATGGACCAGGTCCCCGACGTCACCCCGCCCGCCACCTGCACCGGTACGGCGGACGAGTGCGCCAACGGCCGCTGGGACGTGCTGCCCACCCAGAACCCGGTGCGCTCCATGCACTCCGTGGTCCTCAACAACGGCAAGGTGCTGCTGATCGCCGGGTCCGGCAACAGCGAGGAGAACTTCAACGCGGGCACCTTCACCTCCGCCGTCTACAACCCGGCCGACGGCTCCTACAAGGTCATCCCGACGCCGAAGGACATGTTCTGCTCGGGCCACATCCAGCTGCAGGACGGCCGGGTGCTGGTGCTGAGCGGCAACAAGGCGTTCCCGGTCGCGGGCGGGCACGGCTACGAGGGCTACAAGGACTCGTACATCTTCGACCCGGCGACCGAGACCTACAGCAAGACGAACGACCTCAACGACGGCCACTGGTACCCCTCGGCGACCGAGCTCGGCAACGGCGACGTCATCTCCTTCGGCGGTCTGCGCGAGGACTCGTCCGGTTCGGTGACCGCCGAGTACTGGTCGGACGCCCAGCAGAAGTGGCTGGCGCTGTGGCAGGTCAACCAGACCTGGTCGTTCTGGGGTCTGTACCCGTCGATGATCCTGATGCAGGACGGCCGCCTCTTCTACTCGGGCAGCCATGTCTTCGGCAACAACATCCCGGGCACCGGATCGGCGATCTACGACTACAACGCCAACACGATCACGCAGATCCCGGGCCTGCAGAACAAGGACCAGCGCGACCAGTCCGCGAGCGTGCTGCTGCCCCCGGCGCAGGACCAGAAGGTCCTCACCATCGGCGGCGGCAACATCGACTCCAACCCCGAGGGCAACCGCCTGACGGACGTCATCGACCTCAAGCAGGCCAACCCGTCGTATGTGGCCGGGCCGCAGATCCCGCAGGGGACCGTGGACCTGGGCAACGGCAAGGTCCCCGAGACCGGCGACCAGGGCAAGATGTACGTCTCCGCCGTACTGCTGCCCGACGGCAAGGTCCTGGAGACCGGCGGCGGTCTGCACAACCGGGCCAACCCGGTCTTCGAGGCCTCGATCTACGACCCGGACTCGAACACCTTCGACCCGGTGGCCGCCGACCCCGAGGCCCGCGGCTACCACTCCTCCGCGTTCCTGCTGCCGGACGGCCGGGTGATGGCCACCGGTGACAACCCGGGCAACGGCACCTGGAACCACAACGTGTCGATCTACACGCCGCCCTATCTCCTCAAGGGCACGCGTCCGACGATCACTTCGGTGATCGACACCGAGTGGAACTACGGCGACACCCAGCGGATCACGGTCGACCGGCCCATCGCCAAGGCCGAGTTGATCCGCCCGGCCGCGGTCACGCACTCCTCGGACCCGAACCAGCGGTTCGTGGACCTGCCGCTGTCGGTGGACGGCAACAACGTCGACCTGAACGTGACGAGCAACCCCAACGTGGCCCCGCCCGGCTGGTACATGCTCTTCGCGGTCGACGCCAACGGCGTTCCGTCGGTGGCCAAGTGGGTGCACCTGGGGGGCCCGCAGGCCCTGAGCGCCGACACCGCCTCGGCGCACGTCCACTCCTTCGCCGACTCCCTGTCGGGCAAGGTGATCGAGCCCGGCAAGAAGCGGAAGTCGCAGAAGGTCTCCGTCACCATCTCCGGCTGCGACCGGCACTACGGATCCATCAACGTGTGCGTGCCGACCGTCTTCCCGAAGGGTGTGAAGAAGACGGCGGCCTCCCGCTGCGCCTGGCTGAAGAAGAACGACTACGGCCGGCTGAAGGTCAACGGCAAGGACGACCCGCTGGGCCTCGACCCGAACAAGGACGGGCTCGCCTGCGGAAAGGCGGACATCCGCAAGGGTTAACCGGCGAACTCCGCCAGGGCGCGCTCCACGATGGCCACCAGCTGCTCGTGGTGCGCGCCCTTCCAGTACGCGCGCCCGCAGTCCTGACACTGCGCGAACACGTCGTACGAGCGGTGCGTGCCGCCCTGCAGCTGGTCGGCCACCTCGTCCTTCGTGGCCTCCTTCAGCAGTCCGTTGCAGGCGGTGCACCGTGTCCAGGGCCTGAGCTCGGGCCGGAACCGGTCCAGGACGTCCCGGAGTTGGTCCTCGGGCCGGGTGCTGTAGACATACGCCCCGGCCCACAGCTCGCGGCGGCGCAGCAGACCCCGGTCGCGGCTGAGCATGACCCGCTTCTCGGCGGCCGAGCGGGCGGCGAGGGCCGGGTCGCCGATGTCCGTCGACTCGTACGCCGTGTCCACGCCGAGCAGGCGCAGGCGGCGGGCGAGGGTGCCGAGGTGGACGTCCAGGAGGAAGCGCAGGGGAGCGCCGGGGACCTGCTGGGGCCGGTCGACGGTCCGCACCTCCACGGTGTCGCCCGCCTCGGGGACGTACGAGTGCGGCACCTCGCGGCCGTTCACCCACAGCGCCCCCACCTCGGTCAGCGGGACGCCGGTGGACTCGACGACATGGCCGAGGGAGGAGACGCCGTCCGTGGAGACGGGCGTCGCACCCCGGCGCCGCTCACCGGCGACGAACGGGGCCAGGTCGCGGGCGAACTCGACGTGGATCTCGGGACCGTTCACCCGGTCAGGATGTCACGGGAGAGAACGGCGGGCTCAGGGCTTTTCGGTGGGGAGGCCGTGTTCCAGGACGTCCAGGGCCTGGTGCATGAGGTCCTTCAGGTCGCCCTTGAAGTCGTTCTCCGCCCAGTACATGGAGACCTCCATCAGGCCGCCGATCAGGGACATCGCGTAGACGCGGACCCTGAGGTCGTCCGGCGCCAGGCCGAAGTGGTCGGCGATCGCCCCGCACAGCATGCGCCCGGTCTCCGACATGCTCTCGAACATCCGGGAGCGGACGGCGGGGACCTGGACCCCGAGATGCGCGCGCATCTTGATCATCTCGGGGTCTTCCGCAGCGGTCAGTTCGATCGCCTTCTGCATGATGTGCCGCAGCGAGTCCATCCACGGCTCCCCGGCGGGCCGTGCGCGCAACTCCTCCACCATCAGCGGGTCGTACTCGTCCGTGAGGACGATGTCCTCCTTGGTCGGGAAGTACCGGAAGACGGTCGACGGCGACACCTCCGCCCGCTCGGCGATCTGCTCGATCGTCGTGGCGTCGTACCCCTGCTCCTTGATCAGTGCGTACGTCGCCGAGCGGATCGCCTCGCGGGTCTTGATCTTCTTGCGCTCGCGCAGGCCCAGTCCGGGGCGGTCGGCGGGGGAGAGGGGGGAACGTGCGGCCGTCATGCTGGTCATTGTCGGGCATCCGCCTGCTCGGCGGCCATGTCCGGGGCCTGCGGCGGCGACACGGCCGCCCGTGCGGGCTGCGTACCCGGCAGGAACGCCGCCGCCAGCAGCGCCGATACGAGCGCCGCGGCCCCGCACACCAGCAGCACCAGGCCCATGCCGTGGACGTACGAGCTGTTCGCGGAGGCGGCCAGCTGGGCGGAGTGCGCCTTCTCGGCGACGATGTGCGCCGCGACCACCGAGTCCCCGGCGGTGTCGGCGGCCCTGGCGGGCAGCCCGGCGACGTCGAGCCGGTCGCGGAAGGTGCTCGCGAGCAGGCTGCCGAGCAGGGCGATGCCGATCGCGCCGCCGACCTGGCGCAGCGTCATCAGCAGTCCGGAGCCGCTGCCGGCGCGGTCGCGGGGCAGGGCGCCGAGCGCGCCGCTCATGGCCGGCATGAGCGAGAAGCCGAAGCCGAGACCGGTGATCGAGAGCCACAGCGCGGTGAAGCCGTACCCGGAGTCGACCGTCGTACGGCTGCCGAGGAGCGCGGCGAAGGCCAGCGCCACCAGACCCGCGCTCACCGCGGCCCGGGCGCCGAACCGGGCGGCGACCTGCGGGGCTGTCCGGGAGGCGACCAGGATGCCGCCCATCATCGGCAGCAGCCGCACGCCGGTGCCGAAGGCGTCGTTGCCGAGGACGGCCTGGAGGTAGGGCGGCAGCACGAACAGCAGGCCGGACAGGACGAACATGACCAGGGTCGCGGCGATCGTGTTGAAGAGGAAGCCGCGGTGGGCGAGGAGGGCCATGTCGAGCATCGGGCGCTCGACCCGGCGTTCGCGCAGGACCAGGGCGGTGATGAGGACGACGGCTGCCGTGAGCATGGCCAGGACCAGCGGGTCGCCCCAGCCGCGGGTGGGCGCCTCGATGATCGCGTAGACCAGGGCGCCGAGGCCGGTCGCGGTGAGTGCGGTGGAGACGATGTCGACCTCGGGGGAGGCGGGGTCGCGGGTCTCGGGGAGCAGGAAGACGCAGGCGGCGATGCCGATCGCGGCCATCGGGACGTTGACCAGGAAGACCGAGCCCCACCAGAAGTGGTTCAGCAGCCAGCCGCCGATGATCGGGCCGAGCGGCAGGCCGAGCGCGGAGGCGGCGGAGACGATGGCGGTGGCCTTGGGCTGCTCGTCGCGGGCGAACAGCGTGGGCACGACGGAGAGCGCGAGCGGGGTGACCAGCGCCGCCCCGACGCCCATCAGTGCGCGGGCGGCGATGACCCAGTTCACGTCCCCGGCCAGTGCGCCCGCCAGCGAACCGGCGAGGAAGACCGCGAGGCCCACGATCAGCATCAGCCGCCGTCCGAAGCGGTCGCCGAGCAATCCGGCGGGGAGCATCAGCGCCGCGAAGACGACGACGTACGCGTCCGCCATCCACTGCTGCTGGCCGGTGGTGGCGCCGAGGTCGCCGGCCATCGTCGGCAGCGCCACGTTGAGGATCGTCGTGTCGAAGCCGAGGGTCAGCATGCTCGCGACGAGGGCGCCGAGAGCCCACCAGCGGCGGGGGTCTGGAGTGATGGTTTCCATGAAATGAGAGTAGCTCTCAAAAACTAGTTACTGTCAATAGGTATCGACTTTCGGAAGGTTTGAGGCATGCAAAAAGGGCCACGGAAGCCGTGGCCCTTCAGGGGTGGGTGGTGCTACGCGTGCTGGTACGCGACCAGTGAGATTCCCACGTAGTGGACGACGAACGCCGCCAGCGTGAACGAGTGGAAGACCTCGTGGAAGCCGAACCAGCGCGGTGACGGGTTCGGCCGCTTGATGCCGTAGATCACGCCGCCCGCGCTGTAGAGGAGGCCGCCGACGATGACCAGGACCAGCACCGCGATGCCGCCGGTGCGCATGAAGTCCGGCAGGAAGAAGACCGCCGCCCAGCCCATCGCGATGTAGCAGGGGGTGTAGAGCCAGCGCGGGGCGCCGACCCAGAAGACCCGGAAGACGATTCCGGCCGCCGCGGCCCCCCAGATGCCCCAGAGCAGCCACTGACCCTTCGCGCCCGGCAGGAGCAGCATCGTCAGCGGGGTGTAGGTGCCCGCGATGATCAGGAAGATGTTGGCGTGATCCAGCCTGCGCAGGACGCCGTCCATGCGCGGGCTCCAGTTGCCCCGGTGGTACAGCGCGCTCACGCCGAACAGCAGGCAGGCCGTCAGAGCGAAGATCCCGCAGGCGATGCGCCCTCTGGTCGAGTCCGCGAGGGCGGTGAGCACCAGGCCCGAGATCAGCGCGGCCGGAAACATGCCGAGGTGCAGCCAGCCGCGCAGCTTCGGCTTGATCGGCTCGGCGAGCTGCTGGGCGTGCTGTTTTATCTGGTGCGGCAGGGAGGACGCGGGACCGCGGCCGGCGGCCGGTGTGTCCGTGGGCGCGTCGGGGACGGGCGCAGTCATGCCCGGCATCGTACCTACGGAACCGTAAGTTGCGGATGAGTGCGGCCTGAGAACCGGCCAAGAGTGGCCATCATCTCACGGGAGTTGACACTCGGGCCTACCGCGCCAAGGGGCGGTCACTTGAACCCTACGTGCACGCAAATAAACGTTCCGCGCACAAAAAGCACGTGGCGATCCTCACTCCGCTCACCTGTGAGGCCCTCTGGACAGATGGGCGCTCACGTCGGATGATCAAATGAGTGCGGTCGGCACCGGATGAGCGCTGAAGATCCAGCCACGGAGCATCCGGGCCGCAGCCCCCACGGGGCCTCCAAAACAAAAATCCCTCATTTAGGAGCAATCGTGGCGCGCGACATCGCGGCTCCCCCCGTCATCCCCACCAACCATCAGGAACTGATCTCGTGGGTGAACGAGATCGCGGAACTGACCCAGCCGGACAGCGTGGTCTGGTGTGACGGATCCGAGGCCGAGTACGAGCGCCTCAGCGAGGAGCTCGTCGCGAAGGGCACCTTCCGGAAGCTCGACCCGATCAAGCGCCCCAACTCGTACTACGCCGCTTCCGACCCGACCGATGTCGCGCGGGTCGAGGACCGGACGTTCATCTGCTCCGAGCAGGAGGAGGACGCGGGCCCGACGAACCACTGGAAGGCTCCCGCCGAGATGCGGGAGATCTTCGCCGGTGAGCAGGGCATCTTCCGCGGCTCGATGAAGGGCCGGACGATGTACGTCGTCCCGTTCTGCATGGGCCCCCTCGGCTCGGACCTCTCCGCGATCGGCGTCGAGATCACCGACTCCGCCTATGTCGCGGTCTCCATGCGGACGATGACGCGCATGGGTCAGCCGGTCCTGGACGAGCTCGGCTCCGACGGCTTCTTCGTGAAGGCCGTCCACACGCTCGGCGCCCCGCTGGCGGAGGGCGAGGCCGACGTCCCGTGGCCGTGCAACTCCACCAAGTACATCTCGCACTTCCCCGAGAGTCGCGAGATCTGGTCCTACGGCTCCGGCTACGGCGGCAACGCACTGCTCGGCAAGAAGTGCTACGCCCTGCGCATCGCCTCGGTGATGGCGCGGGACGAGGGCTGGCTGGCCGAGCACATGCTGATCCTCAAACTGACGCCGCCGCAGGGCGAGTCGAAGTACGTCGCCGCCGCCTTCCCGAGCGCCTGCGGCAAGACCAACCTCGCCATGCTGGAGCCCACGATCTCCGGCTGGACGGTCGAGACGATCGGCGACGACATCGCCTGGATGCGCTTCGGCGAGGACGGCCGCCTCTACGCCATCAACCCCGAGGCCGGCTTCTTCGGCGTCGCGCCCGGCACGGGTGAGCACACCAACGCCAACGCGATGAAGACGCTGTGGGGCAACTCGGTCTTCACCAACGTGGCGCTGACCGACGACAACGACATCTGGTGGGAGGGCATGACGGAGGAGACTCCGGCTCACCTGACGGACTGGAAGGGCAACTCCTGGACGCCGGCGTCCGAGACCCCGGCCGCCCACCCCAACGCCCGCTTCACCACCCCCGCCGCGCAGTGCCCGATCATCGCGCCCGAGTGGGAGGACCCGAAGGGTGTGCCGATCTCGGCGATCCTCTTCGGCGGCCGCCGCGCCACCGCGGTGCCGCTGGTGACGGAGTCCTTCGACTGGAACCACGGCGTGTTCCTCGGCGCCAACGTCGCGTCGGAGAAGACCGCCGCCGCCGAGGGCAAGGTCGGCGAGCTGCGCCGCGACCCCTTCGCCATGCTGCCGTTCTGCGGCTACAACATGGGCGACTACATGGGCCACTGGATCGACGTCGCCAAGGGCAAGGACCAGTCGAAGCTCCCGAAGATCTACTACGTCAACTGGTTCCGCAAGAACGACGCGGGCAAGTTCGTCTGGCCCGGCTTCGGCGAGAACAGCCGTGTCCTGAAGTGGATCGTCGACCGCCTCGACGGCAGGGCCGAGGGCGTCGAGACCCCGATCGGCATCCTGCCGGCCAAGGGCGCCCTCGACACCAAGGGCCTCGAACTGTCCGAGTCCGATCTGGACTTCCTGCTCACGGTCGACAAGGAGGTCTGGCGCGAGGAGGCCGCCCTGGTCCCCGAGCACCTCAACACCTTCGGCGACCACACCCCGAAGGAACTGTGGGACGAGTACCGCGCGCTGGTGCAGCGCCTGGGCTGAGCCCCGCCCTTCGAGAAAGCTCCGCGGCCGGCGGTGGGGGAATGCCCTGACCAGTGATCGTCACGGCCGGTCGCGGTGACAGCCGACGAGGTTCCGTACAACGGCGTGCGGGGCTCTGGGCCTGTCGTCGTATTCCCGTCCGCCCCGACGGGAAGGCGACGACAGGCCTTCGTCCTTTTCAGGCAGCGGCTATGTACCTTTTCCGCCATCGCCTCTGTGCGGACCGGGATTTCGCGGGACACTCGGGACATCCTGCAACGAACCCCGAAAAGAGGTGAGCGGGGTGCGCACACCGGTCAGCGATCCGATGAAGGTGGGGCCGTACCGCATCGTCGGACGGCTCGGCTCCGGCGGCATGGGCTGGGTGTATCTCGGCCGTTCGCCCGCCGGGCGCGAGGTGGCGGTGAAGGTCGTGCGCCCCGAACTGGCCGCCGAGCCCGAGTTCCGGGAGCGCTTCGCCCGCGAGGTCGCGGCCGCCCGCGTCGTCAGCGGCGCCTACACCGCGGCGGTCGTCGACGCCGACACCGAGGCCGAACTGCCCTGGCTGGCCACGATGTACGTACCCGGCCCCTCGCTCGCGGAGGCGGTCCGCACGGACGGGCCGCTGCCCGAGGAGCAGGTACGCCGGCTCGGCGCGTTCCTGGTCGAGGCGCTGCAGGCCGTGCACGCCGCCGGAGTGGTGCACCGGGACCTCAAGCCGTCCAACGTGCTGCTGGCGTCCGACGGGCCGCGCGTTATCGACTTCGGGATCTCCCGCGTCGACGGAGCGCCCGGCCTCACCCGGGCCGGCCTCATCGTCGGCACCCCGCCCTACATGTCGCCCGAGCAGATGAAGGGGGCGCAGGCCGGCCCGCCCAGCGACGTGTTCTCCCTCGGCGGGGTCCTGGTCTACGCCCTGTCGGGACGGCCGCCGCACGGGACGGGGGAGTCGGTGCGCTACCGGGTCGTGTTCGGCGAGCCGCATCTGGGCGCCGTACCGCCCGGCCTGCGGCCGCTGGTCTCGCGCTGTCTGGCCAAGCGGCCCGAGGACCGGCCCCGGCTCGAGGAGCTGCTGGCCGAACTGGTCGCCGAGACCCCGCAGCAGCCGTCGTGGCCGCCGCCCAAGGTGAGACGGACCATCGAGATCCGTGTCAGCGAACTGGCGGCCCGCCGCGCGGCCGGTACGGGTGTGTCCGTGCCCTCCTGTCTGATGCTGCACGCCCAGGCCCTGCTGGACGCCGGCCTGACCGACGCGATGGTCGCCCGGGCGGTGGGCCGTGGCACCGTCTGAGTCGCCTCCCGGCGCCGTCCTCGAAATCGGTACGCACTGGCGGCAGTTGGTGCGGAAATGGGGGGCCGAGCGGAATTACCGTGCCGTGACGGAGACGGATTCCGTGTCCCTGCAATTCGATCTCGAGGAAACGGGCCGAGTGCTCACGGTCCGATTCATGACCACCAAGCGGCTGCTCGTCGCCTTCGTCACGGACGGTCATTTCCTGCGCCACGACCAACTGGCCGTCGCCGCGGCGGCGTCGAACGCGTGGAACACGGAACAGCTGAATCCCATGCTCTCGGTGTGGGACGTCCGGGGGCCGCAGCCCTGTCTCGCCGGGGTGTGCGACCTGCCGCTGACCTGCCGGGTCACCCAGGCGGACTTCGATGCCCTGGCCAGTGACTGGGTGGAACGGGCGCGGCAGATGTTCACCCGTTGCCATCAGGTTTTCCAGCTGTAGAAGTGAATTGTGTGAGGGCCTTCAACCCCTTTCGGGTAAGGCCCTGTTGCCTCCACTATGGGCGAGGGCTGTTTTCGGGCCACGGGGGGTGTGGCTTCCGGCCACAGGGGGTGCCCATGAGGCGTTCGCTCGCTTTCACCGTGCTTTTCGGGGTGCTCACGGCCCTGCTCTCCGCAGTGCCCGCGAGTGCGGACGGTTCGTGCGACGGGGCATTCCCCGCCAGGCTGGGCTGCTGGTCCGGCCCGCTCGGCAGGGACACCGTCACCATCACCCTCGATCACGCACTGGCGCTTGACGGCTCCAGGTCCGACCGCGACAAGGTCATCGCCCTCGCCGCGAAACAGCGCGGGCACCTGGAGGTCCAGGTGCCGGCCGGTGTCTCCACGGGCGAGGGCGGGACGGTACTGCTCGTGCTGGCCGCACACCGGCTCGTCCACCCGGAGGCCAGGATCGACCGACTGTCGCGGGAGACGGTCAAGGAGCTGACGGACAACGCTCTGTGCACCGGAACCAACAAGGACCTGTGCGAACTGGTGGGGCCGGGCAAGCAGGGGCTGACCGGACAGGCGCTGATCGACAAGAAGCAGGCCACCGGGCACTTCGGATACGTCGCCGACACCCCCGGCGGCAGGGACGGCCCCGAGACATGGCTTCTTTTCGCCACCGCCACTCTCCTGGTCCTCCTCCTCGCCGCCCTCGTGTACGCCGTCCGCCGCTCCCGCGCACCGCGCGCCGTCCTCGCCGCCCCCGGCATCGGCCCCCTGCCGGCCACCGACGACCCCAGCGCGCGCCTGCGCACCACCGCGTCCCGCACCGCGGCGCGAACAGGGCCCGCCAGGTCCGCCCTCGTACGCACCGAGCTGCATCCCCAGGGATACGTCGAGCTCGACCGCGTCCTGTACCGGGCGGTGTGGGCGCAGCCCGGCCGGCCCGCGCCCGCTCCCGGCTCACACGTCGACGTCACCGACCCCGCGGAAACCGACTCCGACGTCCTGTACGCCTTCCCGCCCGCCGCCGGACGGCACGCGCACGCCCACGCCCGTTGACGCACCGGTCCACCAGGAGACGCCATGTCCAGCGAATACCCGCCCACCCTGCCGGCGGAGTACGCCGACATCGAGTTCGAGAACAACGCCCAGCGCCTGCCGCTGGTGCTGTGCCTCGACACCTCCAGCTCCATGGCGGGACAGCCGATCCAGACGCTCAACAACGCCCTCGTGGACTGGACCCGCGAACTGCACGACGACGTCGCCCTCAGCTACAGCGTCGAGGTCGCCCTGGTCACCTTCGGCGGCCGCGGCGTCGCCGCCTGGCGCGGCCCCCAGCTCCTCGCCCCCGGAGCCAGGCTGAGCCCCTTCGTGCCGGCCCACATGTTCCGGCCGCCGCAGCTCGCCGCCTCCGGGGTGACCCTGATGACGGAGGCCCTGGAGCTGTCGATGCACATCGTCGCCGCCCGCAAGGCCGAGCTGCGGGCCTCCGGGCTGCAGTACTACCGGCCGCAGATCTGCCTGGTCACCGACGGCATCCCGACCGACGCCACGGGCCATCTCACCGACTCCTGGCACCGGTTGATCCCCGTGCTCGACGAGGAGCAGCGCGCCCGGCGCTTCCGGCTGTACGCGATCGGCGTCGGCGGCATCACCGACACCGGCGAGCAGGTCCTCAGGGCCTTCGCGCCGACCTTCAACGCCAGGATCCAGGGATTCCCGTTCCGTGAACTGCTGCAGATGATGTCCGCCAGCGCGAACGCCGAGCAGAAGGGCGCCGGCGACGAGGTCTTCGAGAAGATCTTCAGCCAGTTCAAGACCCAGCGTCCGGCGTGGGAGAGCTAGGCGATGGGCGCGGGCCGGGCCGGCTGGCGGATCCACGGCCTGAGCGTCGAGGGCTACCGGCACCGCCGGGACGGTCTGCCCTGCCAGGACGCGTGCGCGCACACCGAGTCGGGGCCTGTCGCCGTCCTCACCGTCGCGGACGGCGCCGGCAGCCGGCCGCGCTCCGACGAGGGCTCCCGGCTCGCGGTGGAGCTGGCCGCCGAGCACTTCGTACGGCGGGCCGCGGCGGCCGTCGACAGTCCGCCCGGCGCCGCCGTGCACGACCTGCTGACGGAGGCCTACCACGACGTCACCAAGGTGTTCCTGGACACCACGGGGCCGTCGGCAGGCGACTTCGCGACCACCCTCACCGTCGTCGTCCTGGCCCCCGGCTGGCTCGGCCACCTCACGGTAGGGGACGGCTTCGTCGTACTGCGCGCCGGAGTCGAGGACGGCGAGCGGCAGTTCCATATGCTGCCGCAGCCCGCGGCCGCCAGCGAGTACAGCAACGAGACGGTCTTCCTCACCTCGCCGGACGCGGCCCGCTGGGTGCACACCGACTGTGTGTCCGACGCGGGGATCGACGGCGTGCTGCTGTCCACCGACGGACTCGCACAGGCCGCGCTCTCCCGGTCCGCAGACGGGGCGCCGACACCGAACGCCTCCTTCGCCGACGCCGTCTTCCGCTCCCTCGACGCCCCCGGACCGGTCTCCGACACCGCCCACGAGAACCTGGCCGCACTGCTCAGATCGGACCGGCTGACCGCGCTGAACGCCGACGACAAGACGCTGCTGCGGGCCGTACGGCAGGTGCGGCCATGAGCGGCCGGGTCGTGCACCTGGACGGGAAACCGGTCGTGCTCGCGCAGCTCCCGCTGAAGGGCGGCGGCCAGGCGGCCGTCTTCCCGGTCGAGGGCGACCACGCGACGGTCGTCAAGCTCTACCGCGACCCGCCGGGCCCCGACCAGGAGCGCCGCCTGGCCCGCATGCTCACCATGTCCCCGCTCGCCGCCCGCCCCACAGACCGCTCCCAGCCGCCCGAACTGGCCTGGCCCACCGCGCTCGCCCGCAGCCCCGAGGGCGAGTTCCTCGGGTACGCCATGCACCGCTTCGGCGAGCCCGAACACGTCCAGCTGGTCGGCCTGTTCACCCGCGCCCAGCGCCTCAGGCTCTTCCCCGAGGCGGACTGGCGCTTCCTGCTCGGCGTCTCCTGGAACCTCGCCTTCATGACCGCGCGCCTGCACTACGACAGCCTCGTCGTCGGCGACTTCTCCAGCAGCAACGTCGTCGTCGACGCCAACGGCTTCGTCACCTTCCTCGACTGCGACTCCATCGCCTTCACCGACCCGGTCACGGGCGAGCCCTTCCCGTGCCTGATGCACACCACCGACTACTCCGCCCCCGAGCGGCAGTCGGGCGGCCCCGCCACCCGGGCCAGCGACGACTTCGCCCTCGCGGTGCTCGTCTACCAGCTGCTGACGGCCGGCAACCATCCCTTCGGGGGCGTCCCGCACGACAGCGCCTCCGAGTCGACGGTCAAGGACAACATCGCCGCCAGCGTCTCCTACGTGGTCCGTCCGGAACTGGTCGTCGTCCCGCGCGGCACCGTCGACCCGTCCGTTCTGCCGCCCGACCTGCTCGCCCTGGCCCGCGCGGCCTTCGGACCCGGCGTGCACGCCCCTGCCGCACGCCCCCCGGCGGAGGCCTGGCTGCGCGCCCTCGACAAGGAGCGCGCCCAGATACGGATGTGCCAGGCACGGCCCCTGCACGCGTACGGCTCCCATCTGCCGTCCTGCCCGTGGTGCGCCCGGGCCGCCCGCACGGGGCACGACGTGTTCAACATGCCGCGGCCCGTATCGGTGCCGATGCCGGCCACGCCACCGCAACCGCCGCCGACCGTCCGCCGGTTCGGGCCGCTGAAGGTGGCGCTTCTGCTGATCGCGTTGCTGGTGATCATCGTGATCGTGGCCGGCCTCCGACCCTGAGGTCAGTTCGCCCGCCCCCGGTCCTCCAGATACCGCGTGTGCGACTCCTGCCGCCGCTCCTCCGTCTCCCGAAGAGCGGTGGCCACCCGCTTCAACTCCTCGTGCACGAGCGAGAGTTGCCGCTCCAGATGACGCTCCGGCGGCTCCTGCCCGGGCGCCAGCCGCGTCCACCAGCGCGTGCGTACGAAGGTGTCGACGGCCTCGGGCACGTCCTGCCGCACGGCCCGCGCGAGGACGTGCAGCCCCTCCGGGTCCTGGGCGAGGAGCTCGGCGGCCCAGCCCGGGTCCAGCAGCCCCGACAGCAGTTCGTGGAGCTGGGTGAGCCAACCCGCGGCCACCGGCGGCACCTCCACGTCCGCCAGATACGCGCCCAGCCGCCCGAAGTCGCCGCGCAGCTCGTCGAGTTGGGCGGACGGGTCCGGGAAGTCCGGCAGCGGCGGCCGCTCCGGCGGAGCGATCAGCGCGCCCGCGCCGTACAGCCCCGCCACCACGACGGGCCAGTACGGCCCCGCGACGCCGGTGAAGGTGAGCACGAGCCCGGCGAGCCCGCACGCGCTGCCCGCGATGTTCTTGCGGGACTCGAGGTACTTACTGATAGCCACGGATCTCCTCGAAGGCGCCGTCCAGCGAGCCCTTCTGGGCGTCGAAGAGGCGGCCGCCGGTCAGGTCGGCGATGTGCGCCAGCTCCCCCCGGTCGGAGTCGCCGAAGAGGATCGGGAAGACCGGGATCTCCCGCTGACCGGCGCCGAGCCCGCGGTAGAAGGCGTCGAACTCCCCGGCCTTCGCGCCCGTCGTGTTCTCGCCGTCCGTCATCAGCACGATCGACGTGAACGTGTCGGGATCGGTGCCGAGACGCTCGTACGCCTTCTCCAGCGAGGTGTAGATGGCGGTGTCGCCGTCGGCGCCGAGCGCTCCGGTGTCCTTGCGGATGCCGTCCAGCCCGGCGTCCGGGTCCACCGGGTCGACCACATGCGTCCGTACGCTCTTCACGCCCGACCCGAACGGCATCAGCGTCACCTCCTCGCGTTCGCGGAAGTCGGCGGTGAGGTCACCCAGGGCCTTCTTCAGCCGGTCGAGGCGGTCGCCCCGCATCGAGCCCGAGGTGTCGAGGACGTAGACGGTCCGGGACGGGCGGCGCAGCTCGTTCTCGTACGAGTCGAGCAGTCCGTCGGCGACGGAACGGCTGCCGGGGAAGGGGAGTTCGCGGCGCCGCGTGGTGTCGAGACCGGCCGCGGGCGGCACGGAGGGGATCACCGGGCGGCGGTGGGTGCGCCGGGTGATCTCCCGCTGGATCTTCGGCGTGCGCAGGGCCTCGGCCAGGCGGCGGACGTCCTCGCGGGTCGTGGTGTCCGTGGCGGCGAGCGAGGAGAGCGGGTAGTCGGCGGTGACCACGCCGTCCTTGGGGCGGATCACGGTCAGGCCCGGGATGCCCTTGAGGACGGACTCGTAGTTGAGGAGCGCGTCGACGTTGCCGCGCCTCCGGTACGCCGTCGCCAGCCAGCCCGACGACCCCGAGGTCAGCTGCTGCCCCTTGAAGAACTCCTTCAGCCGGGGCCTGGCCTTCGCGATGTCCGCATCGGTGAGCGCCGACTGAGCGCCGGAGAGGGCGGAGGCGACCGAAACCAGCGTGGAGAAGCCGGAGTTGGAGCGGGCCGGGTCGGTCATGCCGTATGTCAGCCCGCCGTTCTGCACGGCCTGCTCGACCTGCGACCAGGTGACGTCGGCCGGCTTCCAGCCGAGCGCCTTCACGGTGGCCGTTCTGACTCCGATGGCAACCGGGCTCGACATGATGGGGGTCTCGGAGACGACCTTCTTCGCCACCTCCGGCCGCAGCCGCAGATAGTCGTCCGACGACAGCCACACGGCGTCGAACCGCCCGTCGGCCTTCCCTGCCGCGAGCAGGTTCACGGCGTCAAGGGTGCCCATGTAGGTGGGCCGCACCGTGAGGCCGGTGTCCCCCCGGACCTCTTCCAGGACGGGCGCCATGTCCGCGAGCTCGCTGGAGGCGAGGATGCGCAGGGTGCCGGGTGTGGGGGCGGCGGGGTCCGCCGGCTGCTCCCGCTGCGCCGCCGTGCAGGCGGTGAGGAGAGCGGTCGCCGAGACGGCGACAGCCACGAGGGTCCGTCTCACGCGAGGCCCCCTTCCAGCGCGCCCCGCGACCGGCTGCGGTCCAAGTACGCGCTCGCTTGCTGCAGTTCGGCCGTCAGGGACTCGACGGTCGTCGCCATCGCCTCGTTCGCCTGGACCTTGTACGTGTCGATCGCGTCCAGCGTGCGGTAGATCTGCTGGAAGGCGGAGCGCAGGGTCTCGGCGCCCACGGCCGGGTCGGCGGCGATCCGCTGGATCTCCCCGCTCTGCGTGGCGAGCATCTCGGCGTTGCCCCGGATCAGGTCCTCGGTCGTGCCCCGCAGGGCGTTGACCTGGTCGACGACCTTCTTCTGGTTGTCGAGCGCGGAGGCCAGCATCACGGAGATGCGCAGGGCCGAGACGGTCGTGGTGGCCGCGCGGTCGACGCCCTTGATCAGCTCGTCGTTGTTGCGTCGTACGACGTCCATGGCGAGGTAGCCCTGGGCGCACACCGCGAGCTGGGTGAGCAGGTCCTGGTGCTTCTGCCGGACCGGGAAGAGCACGTCGGCCCGGAGCGAGTCGGCGGCCTGGGGGTCCGGGACCCCGGTGATGTGCTGCTCGACGGCCGCGTCCAGCGCCTCGGTGAGGACGACATACTCCTGGAGCTTGCCCATGGTCTCCCACAGGCGGATCCGCTCCGTCTGCAACGCGGCGTTGTCGCGCCGGAGTTCGTCCTGACCGCCCCGCAGCGATCCCACGATCTTGTTCAACGTCCCCTGCGCGGACGCGTACTTGGCGACGTGGTCGCGCAGCTTGTTGCCGCCCGGCAGCCAGGACAGGAACTTCCGTCCCTTGCCGGCGGGCAGGTCCCGCGGGTCCAGGTCCTCGACCACCCGCCGGAGTTCGACGAGCGAACCCGCGACCTGCGACTGCGCGTCCCCGCCCTTGCTCGGCAGCGACTTGACCGTCCGCTCCAGCATCCGGTTGGATTGCGCGGCCGCGGTGCGCATCTCACCGGCGCCGAGCGCGGTGATCTCGCCGACCTTGCCGGCGAACTCGGGCGAGCGGGCATCGAGGGCCGCGAGCCCGTCCACGTACGCTGCGGCCTTCTCCGCCATGTCCGTACGGACGCCGTCGTCGACGGGCACGAGTCCGCCGGCCTTCTCCCGCGGGACGGGCGCGACGGCCTCCGGCGGGGTGAGGGTGAAGACGTCGTCCCCGCTGAGGGTGTGCTGACTGCTGCTGTTCTGACTGGTGTTGAAGCTGGTCACAAGAGCCCCCGTTCATCCGCGCGCCCGGCGCGCCATCTCGTGCAGCACCGCGGAGGTGGGCACGGGCGCCTGCCGGACACCGGTCAGTTCCTGCTTGAGGTAGGTGGTGTCCGAGGCGAACTCGGACGCGTCGCCCTGCGGCCGGAAACCGTGCCGCGCGGCGAGCCTGCGCAACTCGCGGTCGGTGGTGAGGAGTTGGGCGAGAGCCTTGCCGTTGTCGGTGAGCGGTACGACGGTGTGGTCGCTGTCGACCGTGGTGTCCGGGTACAGCACGACCAGGTCGTCGGGCTTCTGCCCGCCCGTGAGCGTCGCGGCGACCTGGGACTCGTAGACCCAGACCAGCGGATTGCCGGCGCCGCTGACGAAGTCCCGGAAGACCGCGTCCGAACTCGACTGCTGGGCCCCCTGGACGCTGACGAGCTTCTTCAGCAGCGGCCCGGTGCGCTCGAGATCGGCCTTGCCCGCCACCACCCGGCCGCCGTTCGCCACGTACGAGGCGGCGGCGAGATAGAGGGCACCGGAGTTGGAGGACTCCGGATCGGTGCTGGAGATGAACAGGGTTCCGCTCAACTCCCCGTACTTTCCAGCCCCCTTGAGCTGCTGCCAGGTGCGGTCCTGCCGAGCCGCGTCGAGATAGGCGGCCATCCTCAGAGTGCCGCGGTGCTCGCCGTCGAGGGTCGCCAGGCCGTTCGCCGCGAGCACCCGGGCGGCGCTGCGGTGGGCCACGACGACGAGCGGCGAGTAGAAGGGGCGCGGGAGGGTGCCGTGCACCTTGTGACGGTCGGCCAGTTCGACGGCCGGGGCCTGGCTGGAGGGGAACGCGAGGTCGTACCCCTTGAGGTCGAGCCCCTCCATGGCCCAGGACCCGGAGGTCTCGGCCTTCACGGTGTAACCCTTGGTGGCGAGGGCCTTCACCACAGCCGGATCGGCGAAGTACTCGGCCTTCTCCGACCCGATCACCATCCGCACGGTCTTCGTTGCCGTGCCCTTGTCGTCCGCTTCCCGGCCCGCCACGACGGCAGCCACCACGCCGCCGATCAGCAGAGCCGCGAGGACGATCCCTGCGATACGTCTCACGCCGGGGAGAGTGCTCGCGGAATCAGACGTTCCTCGGCGAGGGGGATGAACGGGGGGTGAACCGGTCGTCCCGGTACACAACGCGACGATCGATACCGCTCACAGAAAAAGATGGCGCCCGGTCCGCGCGTCGCTGCGGGTGCACGCGGACCGGGGCCGTCAAGGGAGCCCGGAGGCTCAGTGGGACGCGAGTTCGCGGGGCTCCAGGGCCGCCGCGTGTACGTCCATCTGCTCGGCGGCGAGGATCGCCACCGCCGTGTCCGCCCTGGACGCCGCCACGACCAGTGCGCGGCCGGCGAGGGCGTGGGCCCGCTGGTGCAGGGCCTTGGGTTCGTCGTCGGACGGTGCCGCGGCCATGCGGACCGGCGTCGTTCCGCCCCGCAACCGGGCCACCTGCGTGGCGAGCCGCTCGGCCGCCTCGTCGAGGTCGGCGGAAGGTGCCAGCCCCCGCAGCTCGTCCGTCACGGCGAGCAGTGCCGCGAGATGACCCGCGAGCTGGATGTCCAGCTCCTCCTCACGGGACCGGTGGGGAAAGTCGGAAGGCGTGCCGGCCATCGTGCTGTGGACCGACTTGGTGCGGATCGGTTCGTACATGGATGGCCTCCTGTGCTGTCAGGAAGCCATCCTAGCTTAGATTTCGTCTAAAGTTGAGCGAGCTGAAAAGATCTACGGCTGGCCGTAGCCGTCCAGGAAGTTCCCGATCCGGGTGACCGCGTCCCGCAGGTCCCCGACCGTCGGCAGCGTCACGACCCGGAAGTGGTCCGGCTCCGGCCAGTTGAACCCGGTGCCCTGCACGACCATGATCTTCTCGCGCCGCAGCAGGTCCAGGACCATCCGCCGGTCGTCCTTGATCTTGAACACCTTGGGGTCGAGCCGCGGGAAGAGATACAGCGCACCCTTCGGCTTCACGCAGGTCACGCCCGGGATCTGGGTGAGCAGCTCGTACGCGACGTCCCGCTGCTCCTTCAGTCGCCCGCCCGGCAGCACCAGGTCGTTGATCGTCTGCCGCCCGCTGAGCGCGGCGACCACGCCGTGCTGCCCCGGCATGTTCGCGCACAGGCGCATGTTCGCCAGGATCGTCAGACCCTCGATGTAGGAGTCCGCGTGCGCGCGGGGCCCGGAGATCGCCATCCAGCCGACCCGGTAGCCGGCGACCCGGTACGCCTTCGACATGCCGTTGAAGGTGAGGGTCAGCAGGTCGGGGGCGATCGCGGCGGTCGGGGTGTGCGTGGCGTCGTCGTAGAGGATCTTGTCGTAGATCTCGTCGGAGCAGACCAGCAGGTTGTGGCGGCGGGCGATGTCGGTGAGCCCCTTGATCATCGCCTCGTCGTACACCGCGCCCGTCGGGTTGTTGGGGTTGATGATGACGATCGCCTTGGTGCGGTCGGTGACCTTGCGCTCGACGTCCGCGAGGTCGGGCATCCAGTCGGACTGCTCGTCGCAGCGGTAGTGGACGGCCGTGCCGCCGGAGAGCGAGACGGCGGCGGTCCACAGGGGGTAGTCGGGCGACGGTACGAGGACCTCGTCGCCGTCGTCGAGCAGGGCCTGCATGGCCATCACGATCAGCTCGGAGACGCCGTTGCCGACGAAGACGTGCTCCACGTCCGTCTCGATGCCGAGGGTCTGGTTGTGCATCACGACCGCCCGGCGCGCGGCCAGCAGGCCCTTCGCGTCGCCGTAGCCGTGGGCCGAGGACACGTTGCGGAGGATGTCCTCCAGGATCTCGGGCGGGCACTCGAAGCCGAACGCTGCCGGGTTGCCGGTGTTCAGCTTGAGAATGCGGTGCCCGGCCGCCTCGAGCCGCATCGCCTCCTCGAGCACCGGGCCCCGGATCTCGTAACAGACGTTGGCGAGCTTGGTCGACTGGATCACCTGCATGTCTGGGAGCTTACGGCCCGGTAACGCCTCGCGGGCCGTGTTATCCGCCACTTGAGACGGGTGGTATGGGCTGTTATCGCCGGTAGCTGTCACACGGGCCCCACCCGTCTCTACAATGCCCGGCGATGTCCAAGCCAGCCGAGTACGACCCTGAGAGCGGCGGTCCCGAGGATCCGCCGAACGTGTACCACCCGCGGGGTGCCTCGTCCCCCGCGTATGAGGCGTACGCGGATCCGGCGGCCGCACACGGGTGGCTGAGCGCGTACGACGAGACGCGGGAGCTGCCGTCTGTGGCGGACGGGACCGGTCGGAGCGCCGAGCCGGGCGGGGTGCGACAGCACCGTCGGTCCCGGCGGAAGCCCAGCGCGTGGCGGTCACGGCATGCAGCGGTGGCCGCCGGCGCGGTGGGCGCGGTGTCGGCGATGGCCGCGGCGGTCGCGCTGTCCTTCTCCGGGTCGCCCTCCGGATCGCCGTCGGACGGCGTCCAGGGCAAGGACAGGCGGACGAGCCCGACGGCGGGGGACTCGGCGGGGGCGACGGCACCGGCGTCCTCCGGCGGAGTGGCCGCCGACCCGTCGCCGGAACGGTCCGGGACGGCTTCCCCGAGCCCGAGTGGCTCGACGAGTCCATCCGCGTCCAAGGGCGGCGACGGCTCCCCGCGGTCCTCCGCACCCACGACCGCCACGGCCACACCCGCCCCCACGGCCACCACGGGCAACGACGGCCGGGGCAACGCCAACGGCAACCCCGGTCACGGCCAGGGTGGCACCAAGGGGCCCAAGTAGCCGTCCGACTCGGTGAGGTGCCCGCCGTGTCCTGCGGCGGGCGCCAAGAGTCCCGAACTCCCGGCCGAAAACGAGAACGCAGTCCCGGTCGCGGTCGCGGCGGCACCAAGGGGCCCAAGTAGCCGTCCGACTCGGTGAGGTGCCCGCCGTGTCCTGCGGCGGGCGCCAAGAGTCCCGAACTCCCGGCCGAAAACGAGAACGCAGTCCCGGTCGCGGTCACGGCGGCACCAAAGGCTCCGAATAACCGTCTGACTCGGTGAGACATCCGCCGCGCCCCGCGGTGGCCGCCCGGCGACCCCAACTCCCGTCCGGAAACAAGTCCTTGCCCGGCGGCCTCACTCCCCTCACAATGCACATGTCAAATTCAAGGGCGGCCGGAAATCCTCCGGTCGCCCAAGTCGCAAGAGGGGACCCCCACATGAAGAAGCCTCTCCTTGCCGTGCTCGGAGCCCTGGTCATATCCGGGGCGGGCATGGCACCCGCGGTCGCGGCACCCGTGATCGCGGACGGTGCGGCCGCCAGGACGGCGACGAAGACGGCGACGCCCACGCTCAAGGCCGTCAACTTCGCCGGCACCGTCTCGCTCAGCAACTGTTCCGGCTCGGTCATCCGCTTCCCGAACTCCGCGGACACCGACCCGGCGCTCGTCATGACCAACGGTCACTGCCTGGAGACCGGCTTCCCGGAGCCCGGCGAGGTCATCACCGACCAGGCCTCCAGCCGTACCTTCGGTCTGCTCAACGCCTCGGCCACCCGGGTCGGGACGCTGCGCGCGAGCAAGGTCGTCTACTCCACGATGACCGACACCGATGTGACGATCTATCAGCTCACCACCACCTACGCGAAGATCAAGAGCACATACGGCATCAGCCCGCTGACGCTCCAGGACACGCACCCCACCGCCGGCACCGCGATCACCGTGGTCTCCGGCTACTGGAAGAGGACGTACGCCTGCAACATCGACGGCTTCGTCTACCGCCTCAAGGAGGGCGACTGGACCTGGAAGGACTCGGTCCGTTACACCTCCGCCTGCCAGACCATCGGCGGCACCTCGGGCTCGCCCGTCGTGGACAACGCGACCGGCAAGGTCGTCGCCGTCAACAACACCGGCAACGAGGACGGCGAGCGCTGCACCGAGAACAACCCCTGCGAGGTCGACGCGAGCGGGAACGTGACCGTCCGTGAGGGCATCAACTACGCCGAGGAGACCTACCAGATCCCCGCCTGCTTCGGCGTCGGCAACAAGCTCGACCTGAGCGCCAGCGGCTGCGTGCTGCCCAAGCCGTAGTCATCGGTCGGTGGTGTTCCGTCGCACGGGACTGCGACGGACCGCCCGGCCCGCCAGTACGTCCGTCCGCCGGCCGTCCTCGACGACGAACCGGCCGTCGACGAAGACGTACGGAATGCCCGTCGGGAGCGTGCGCGGATTCTCGTACGTCGATCCCGCCGCAACCGTCTCCGGGTCGAACAGCACCAGGTCGGCGCGGTACCCCTCGCGGACCAGGCCGCGGTCCGGCAGTCGCAGCCGGGCGGCCGGGCGCGAGGTCAGATGGGCCACGCACTCCTCCAGCGACAGCACGCCCAACTCGCGTACGTACCGCCCGAGATACTGCGGGAAGGTGCCGTACGCGCGCGGGTGCGGCTTCGTGCCCTGGAGGATGCCGTCCGAGCCGCCGGTGTGGACCGGGTGGCGCATGATCGCCTGTACGTTCTCCTCGTGGCCGACGTGCTGGAGGATCGTCGAGCCCAGGCGGTCGGCGAGCAGCAGGTGACGGGCGGTCGCCCACGGGGCCTCGCCGCGCGCGTCCGCCGACTGCCGGACCGTACGGCCCACGAAGTCCGCCAGAGAGACGTCACTGACGCCCGAGACCTCGATCGTGTCCCACTCGATGGGCACCCCGTGGCAGCCGTCCGCGCCCACGACCTCCATGTGGTGCCGGATGCGCTCGGCCGTCCCGTCGTCGGCCAGCCGCTCGAGGATCGCCTCCGGGCCGCCCTCGCTCGCCCAACTCGGCAGCATCGCCGCGAGGGTGGTGCAGCCGGGGGTGTAGGGGTAGGTGTCCAGGCTGATGTCCGCCCCGGACGCCAGCGCCTCGTCCAGCAGTTTCAGGAGTTCCGGCGCCCGGCCCTTGTTCACGCCGAAGTTCATGGTGGCGTGCGCCAGGTGGAGCGAGCAGTCCGCCTCCCGGGTCAGGGCGACCATCTCCTCGTACGCCTCGAGCGCCCCGGCGCCGTACGAGCGGTGGTGCGGGCAGTAGTAGCCGTCGTACCGCGCCACCACCCGGCACAGTTCGGTGAGTTCGGCGTCCTTGGCGTACATGCCGGGCGTGTACGTCAGCCCGGACGACATGCCGACCGCGCCCTGCTCCATGCCCTCCGCGACCAACTGCCGCATACGGTCCAGCTCCTGGGGCGTGGCCTCGCGGTCCTCCCAGCCGACGGCCAGCATGCGGACCGTGCCCTGGGGGATCAAATACGCCGCGTTGACCGCGATTCCGCGGTCCAGCCGGTCCAGATACTCGCCGACCGACCGCCAGTCGAAGTCGATGTCGTCGCCGTAGCCGTTCCAGCCGGTGATGGCCCGGCGGACCTCTTCCAGTGTGCGGTCGTCGATCGGGGCGTACGACAGGCCGTCCTGGCCCAGGACTTCGAGGGTGACCCCCTGCGCGGCCTTCGCGCTGTGGTCCGGGTCGCGGAGGAGGGCGAGGTCGCTGTGGGCGTGCATGTCGATGAAGCCGGGGGAGAGGACGAGCCCTTCGGCGTCCAACTCCCTTGTCGCCCTGGGCCGTTGACAGCCGGCTGCAGCGGCTTCCTTGACGATGGAGACGATCCGACCGCCGTCGATCACGACATCGGCGCGGTACGACGGCTGACCGCTGCCGTCGGCGACGTCCGCGTCCCGGATGACGAGCTCCTCCACGACAGACCTCCTAGAAGAACGTGCGGATGTAGTCGACGACCGTGCCGTCCGCCTCGGCCACCGGGATCAGCTGCCACTTGTCGAATGACGTGCACGGGTGGGACAGGCCCAGGCCCAGCCAGTCCCCTACCTCCAGGTCCGCCTCGGGACCCGTGCGCAGCCATGCGTGCTGGTCGGACAGGCTCGTCACCGAGACGCCGGTGGCCGGGCGCTCCACGCCGTCCCGGCGGACCACCTGGGCGAAGGGGAGGTCCAGGTCGTAGGCCGCGTCCCGCTTGCCCGCGTTGACGAAGGCCTGCTCGGCCGACGGCCGTGACACCACCTGCGCCCAGAGGCGGAACGCCGGCTCCAGGGCGCCCTCCTCGGGCACCCGGTTGAAGGGGGTGATCTTGCGGTAGTGCCCGTCGTCGTGCGAGACGTAGGCCCCCGAGCGCAGCAACTTCAGTACGGGGAGGGAGAGTCCGGGGATCTCCGCGAAGACGTCGGCCACCGCGTCGAACCAGGCGCTGCCGCCCGCGCTGACGACGATCTCGCCGAGTCCCGCCGCGGCGAACCGCCCCGCCTTGTCGAAGTCCACCGCCAGTGCGACCAGCCGCCGCAGCCAGGCGTGCACCCGCTCCGGGTCGGCCTGCGGCACCTCGCCCTCGTAGCCCGCGACGCCCACCAGGCGCAGCGTCCGCGTGGCGGCCACCGCGTCCGCGACCGCCGCGCACTCCGCCTCCGTACGGACCCCGGTGCGGGCGCCCTCGCCGGCGGCCAGCTCGACCACGACGTCCAGCGGACGCGAGGAGCCCTGCAGCGCCGCGTCCATCAGCTCCACGCCGCGCACGGAATCGACGTAGCAGATGAAGTGGAAGTCCGGGTCGGTGTCGAGCTCCGTGGAGATCCATTTCAGTGCCGCCGGGTCGACGAGCTCGTTGGCGAGGAAGACCCGCCGGGTGCCGAACTCCCGTGCCACGCGCACCTGGTGGGGCACGGCGAGGGTGATGCCCCAGGCGCCGCGCTCGATCTGCCGCCGGAACAGCTGGGGCGCCATGGAGGTCTTGCCGTGCGGGGCGAAGGCCAGGCCGTGGCGGGTCGCGTAGGTCTCCATGAGCGCGAGGTTGTGCTCCAGGCGCTCGGCGGACAGCGCGAGCACCGGGGTCGTGAAGCCGCCGGTGAAGAGATTGCGGCGCTGTGCGGCCAGTTCGCCGAGCGTCAGGCCGTCGGCGTCCGGCGGGAGGCCCTTGAAGCGGTGGTCGACGCGTTCCTCGGCGAGTCGGGCGAGCGCCTCGGTGCTCATGGAACCTCCCTGATCAGGAGCGTTGCATTAACTGCAACGTCCATTGCGTATGTCGCTTACTGCTGTCTAACATCTCGGCCAACGCGAGGTCAACGAAGCCGCCGCGACCCCGCACGGACCTGGGAGATACGACGATCGTGACCGCCACCGCAGCCGGCAATGCCTCCGACGGCGTGGACGTCGTCGCGCTCGGCGAGTCCATGGTCACGTTCCTGCCCTCCCGTCCCGGCCGCCTCGCCGACGTCCCCTCCTTCGACCGCGCCATCGGCGGCGCGGAGTCCAATGTGGCGTGTGCCTTGGCGGCGGCCGGTCATTCCGTGCGGTGGGTGAGCAGGGTGGGGGCCGACGGGTTCGGCGACCACCTCGTCGAGATCATCGGCTCCTACGGCGTCGACGTCACGTCCGTGCGCCGGGACCCGGCGCGCCCGACCGGCATCTACTTCCGCACTGCCGGCGACCGGGCCACCGATGCGCACGAGGTGGCGTACTACCGGGCGGGTTCGGCGGCCTCCGCGATGGCGGTCGACACCGTGGACCTGGACGCGGTGCGCGCCGGGCGCGTGCTGCACCTGACCGGGATCACGGCGGCGCTGTCCGCGCAGTGCCTGGGGCTGCTCCGGGAGCTGACGGCGCCCCGCCCCGGCCGGCCGCTCGTCTCCTTCGACGTCAACCACCGGCCCGGGCTGTGGCAGGACGGCAGCGGCCCGCAGGTGCTGCTGGAACTGGCGCGCGGCGCCGACCTCGTGTTCGTGGGGGAGGACGAGGCGGAGGAGGTCTGGGGCCTGCACGGTGTCGACGCCGTCCGTACCGCCTTTCCCGACCCCGAAACGCTCGTCGTCAAGCAGGGCGGGCGCGGGGCCACCGTGTTCGACAAGGGGGACGTCACCTTCGTCCCCGCCCCGCACGTGGACGTCGTCGCCGCCGTCGGGGCCGGTGACGCCTTCGCCGCCGGGTTCCTCTCCGCGACCCTGCGCGGTCTCCCTGTCCGCGACCGCCTCCGGCACGGTCACCTGATGGCCGCCGCCGCCCTCACCGTCCCCGGTGACCTCGCCACGCCCCCCGCCCGCGACCACGCCGACCGCCTGGTCGCCCTGGACGACGCGGCGTGGGGGACACTTCGACTCGGCCCCGGCTGGACACAGGCCGAGCAGGCCCCGGAGGAGGTACGTACGCCATGAGCCAGACCGTCGACCGCGCGCTGAGCATTCTGCCGCTGCTCGCCGAGGGCCCCGCCGACCTCGGCCAGGTCGCCGACCGCCTGGGCGTGCACAAGTCCACGGCCCTGCGCCTCCTGCGCACCCTGCACGAGCACGGCCTGGTCTACCGCCAGTCCGACCAGCGCTACCGCCTGGGCGCCCGCCTCATCGCGCTCGCCCAGGAGGCCATGGAGAACCTCGACATCCGCGAGATCGCCCACCCCCATCTCGTACGCCTCAACGAGCAGTGCGGGCACACCGTCCACCTCGCGGTGTACGAGGAGGACGAGGTGCTCTACATCGACAAGGTGGAGAGCCGCTACCCGGTCCGGATGTACTCGCGGATCGGCAAGCCCGTCGCCATCACCGTCGCGGCGGTGGCGAAGCTGCTCCTGGCCGATCTGCCGGGCAGCGAGCGGCGGGCGCTGGCCGACAAGCTCGACTACCCGATGTACACGTCCCGTTCAACCCCCAACGCCCCTGCTTTCCTACGGGAGTTGGACAAGGTGCGCGAACAGGGCTGGGCCACCGACCTCGGCGGCCACGAGGAGTCCATCAACTGCGTCGCCGCGCCGATCCGCGGTGCCGACGGCCGGGTCGTCGCCGCGATGTCGGTCTCCGCGCCCAACGTCGTCGTCAGCGCCGACGAACTCCTCACCCTGCTCCCGCTGGTGCGCCGTACCGCGGACGCCATCAGCGGCGAGTACTCAGGCAAGACCCCCGTCAAGGAAGTCACCTCATGACCGAGAAGATCGCGCTCACCCCCAAGACCCACACCACCCCGCCCGCGAAGTTCTCCCACGGTGTGAAGAAGGGCAACATCCTTCAGGTCGCCGGCCAGGTCGGCTTCCTGCCCGCCGAGGAGGGCAGGCCGCCGACGCCGGCCGGCCCGACCCTGCGCGAGCAGACCCTCCAGACCCTCGCCAACGTCAAGGCGATCCTCGAGGAGGGCGGCGCGGGCTGGGACGACGTGATGATGATCCGCGTCTACCTGACGGACGTGGACCACTTCGCCGAGATGAATGCCATCTACAACACCTACTTCGAGGAGCAGGGCCTCACCGCGCCCCCGGCCGCCCGTACGACGGTCTACGTCGGCCTTCCCGCCGGCCTCCTCATCGAGATCGACGCGCTCGCCGTACTGGGCTGACGTCCCCTCAACTCCCGCACGCCGTGGACGGCACGGCACCTCACTGGGTGCCGTGCCGCGATCCCCCCTGCCCGAAAACTCCATGTACTTACCCAGAGGACCCCCAATTGTCCTATCCGCTCGCCGCAACCGCCCCCGTCGAGACCCCACCCCACACGGGAGGCCTGCTCCTCCTGATCGACGGCACCGCGGGTCTGCTGACCGTGGCCGCCATCGGCATCGCGCTCCTCCTCTTCCTGATCATCAAGGTCAGACTCCAGCCCTTCGTGGCCCTCCTCGCCGTCTCCATAGCCGTGGGCCTGATGGCGGGTCTGTCGGTCACCGAACTCTTCGGCACGGTCCAGCGTTCGGACGCGGTGTCCACCATCGAGACCGGCATGGGCGGCATCCTCGGCCATGTCGCGATCATCATCGGCCTCGGCACCATGCTCGGTGCGATCCTCGAAGTCAGCGGCGGCGCCGAGGTGTTGGCGTCCCGCCTGCTGAATCTGTTCGGCGAGAAGCGAGCGCCGCTGGCCATGGGCCTCACGGGCCTGATCTTCGGCATCCCGGTCTTCTTCGACGTCGGCATCTTCGTGCTCGCGCCGATCGTCTACGCCGCCGCCAAGCGCTCCGGCAAGTCGATCCTGCTGTACTGCCTGCCGCTGCTGGCGGGCCTGTCCATGACCCATGCGTTCCTGCCGCCGCACCCGGGCCCGGTGGCCGCGGCCGGTCTCCTGCACGTGGACCTCGGCTGGGTCATCCTCATGGGCGTCATCTGCGGCATTCCCGCGGTGCTGGCCGCCTGGGCGTTCTCGGCGTGGATCGGCCGCCGGATCTTCGTCGCCGTACCGCAGGACATGGTGGAGGCGGCGGCCGAGGCCAAGCTCGCGGCCCCCGCGCGGAGCGCGGTGATGGATGGCAGCAACGAGCAGCGCGAGCAGGGCGTGGAGCCGCGCGAGCACCCGGTGCCGCTCGGCATGGTGCTGGGCATCATCGGTACGCCGCTGATCCTGATCCTGGCGGCGACCTTCTCCTCCATCGCCCTGGACCCGTCCACGGGCCGCTCGGTGATCGAGTTCTTCGGCCACCCGTTCGTGGCCCTGACGATCGCGCTGCTGCTGGCGTACTACCTGCTGGGCATACGGCGGGGCTGGTCCCGCAAGTCCCTGGAGACGGTGTCCACGGCGTCGCTGAAGCCGGTCGGCAACATCCTGCTGGTCGTCGGCGCGGGCGGTGTCTTCGGCGCGGTCCTGAAGGCGAGCGGCGTCGCGCAGGCGTTGTCGGACACCTTCAACGACGTGGGCCTCCCGGTGATCGTCCTGTCGTACCTGATCTCGGTGGTCCTCCGCGTCGCCCAGGGCTCGGCCACGGTCGCGATCGTGACGACGGCGGGCATCGTCGCCCCTCTTCTCTCCGAGGGCCACCACTCCCAGGCCTTCGTCGCCCTGGTCATCATGTCGATCTCCGCCGGCTCGATCTTCGCGTCCCACGTCAATGACGGCGGCTTCTGGATGGTGGCGAAGTACTTCGGCATCAGCGAGCGGGACACCCTGAAGACGTGGACGGTGCTGGAGACGGTGCTGTCGGTGGCGGGCTTCGTGGTGGCGGCGGTGCTGAGCCTGTTCGTGTAGGTGCGCCCGTGTCCCATGGGCCGCATGTAGGCGTCTGATAACGAAGTAGGGGCTGGCTGTGTGCGGCACAGGATCGTCGACCATACTGCCCGCTGTGGAGCAGCGCATAGGTTCGAGCAGCCAGCCCCTGAAGGGCGAGCCCGTGAAGGGCGCCGGATTCGATCCGGCATTCATTCCCGGGCTCACCTCACCCGCGTCCGAGGAGCCGGAGGAGGTCACGGCCGAGGACGGGGACGTCGAGTCGGAGGATGCCCCGTCGCAGGACGTCCCGTCCGAAGAGGTCGTTTCCGGGGCGGCCGAGGCCGACGCCGAGGCCGGGGAGCAGGATGCTTCCGCGGACGGCGACGAGAAGGAAGAGGCCTCCGACGGGCCCGTCTTCGAGGCCTCCGACCGGCGCGCGAAGATCGTCGCCGATCACAAGGGCGTACGGCTCGCTCTGGACGACCAGCAGTGCGAGTTCCGCTGGGACGAGATCGGCGCCGTGGAGACCGAATCCCCGCGCTTCGGCAAGCGGTTCACCATCACGGTCCACACCCCTGACCGCCGCTGGTACCCGATCGAGATCGAGGCGACGGCCAGGGCGCGCTTCAGCGAGTGGGAAGAGCAGCTGGACGCGGTACTTGACGCCTACTTCGACGACAACGCCGAAGACAAGCTCGACGACAAGGCCGACGACAACGCGGACGAGAACGCCGACGAGGGCGACGAGTAGCCACGGCTAGCTGCAGTACTGGGCCTCCTTCCCGATCGACCGGTACATGCAGTCCGCGTTCTCCAGCAACTGCAGCACCGCATCCCGGTTCCGGGAAGTCTCCCGCTCGATGACCTCGTCGGGCGGGTAGAACCCACCTCCGGAGCTCGACGTCGGATACATCTCGAAGGTGTACGAGAAGATCTTCTGCGCACCCCAGAGATAGTCGTCGATCGACCCGTCGGTGATGTACAGGTCACTGGACTGCTCGGCGGTGTACCCGTTGCTCGCCGCCATCTTCTGCCCGACGGTCCTGAACGCGGCGGCGTCGTCCGCCGTCATCCCGGTCGCCGTGTCCGAGTACGTGTAGCCGAACGGCCACAACACCAGCTCGCTGTACGTGTGGAAGTCGATCCCGGCGGTGATCTGCTGCTTCCCGCCGACCACACGGCTGCGTACGAAGTCGGCGACCACCTTCACCTCGGGCGCGGACTCGGCCGAGGCACCGCGGTACGTCTCGGATGACGTGGAGCCCGAAGAGCCGCCGCAGCAGCCCCACTTGTAGTTCCAGTTGCGGTTGAGGTCCGTGCCCACGTACGACGACCCGGAATTCGGCTGACGGTTCTTGCGCCACGACCGGTACGAGCCCGTCGCGATGTCGTACTCGCCGCCGTCCGGGTTGAGGTCGGGGACGATCCAGATCTCGCGGTTGTTCACCATGCCGGTGATGCGCGAGTCGCTGCCGTACCCGGCGCCCAACTCCCGCAGCAGATACAGCGCCATCTCCACCGTCAGATGCTCACGCGCATGCTGGTGGAAGGTGAACAGGACCTCGGGCTCGCTCTCGTCCGTCGCCACGTTGTCGCTGACCTTGATGGCCACGATGTCCCGGCCCTGGTACGACTTGCCGATCACCCGCTTGCTCATGATGTTCGGGTAGGCCGCGAGCCGCTGGTCGATCTCCGTGTTCATCTCGGTGTAGTTGTGGTACTTCGAGTCGGCCGAGGGGAAGTCGTAGAGCCGCAGGTCGTCCGCGCCCGAGGAGCGGTCCGGCGCCGAGCCCGACAGCGAGACGTCGTAGCCCTGTTGGCGCAGCTTCTTGATCTGCGCCGCCCGCCCGGAGACGACCACCGTCTCCTCGTCGGCCTCGTCCACGCTCACGCCCGCCGCCGCGATGGCGGTGCGGGTCACCGGCGTGTTGTGGTCGACGTGGATCTCGTACTGGCGGATGTCGTCGGCGGAGGGTGCCGCCTTGCGGACGCTGTCGGCGGTCGCCGAGACGGGGGCCGCGAGGGCGAGGGCGAGCAGTGCGGCGAGCGCGGCGGTGCGTCTGCCGCCGCGGGCGCCCGAGCCTCGTATCCGAAGTCGCATGAAGTCTCCTTGTTTCTCCAGGAATTCCGGGGTCGCCGGAAGTGGGGAGTGGAGCGGGGGGTGGTTCGTTCAGCGACGTGCAGTGCGGGTGTGCAGTGCGGGTGGCCGCCATCGTCCGTGAATGTCATGGACGGGTCAAGAGAGACCCAAGGGGGTGCGGCTCGGACGATACGAAAATCGGCCGCGCAGTGTACGCGTGGCGGTGACCCCCGCACCGGCCTCCGGCAAAGTGCACTCGCGGGTGTGAGCGGCGCGTGCATATATGCCGAAACCGAAGCAGAGTGAGGTTTCGCGTAAGGAACCCCGGACCTCGGTTCCTCAACCACATCCCAGCGGGACCACACCCCAGAGGACTGGCTGATCATGGGCGGATCGGGGCCACGACGGGAGCGTCGGCCGCCGGTCGAGACGACCAGCTTCGTCGACCGGCGCTGCGAACAGACCGAAGGCCGCGAACTGCTCGCCAGGGCGCGCCTGGTGACGCTGACCGGACCGGGCGGCGTGGGCAAGACGCGGCTGGCGGTGCGCATCGCGGCCCGGGTCGAGCGCGCCTTCCCGGACGGTGTGCGCTTCGTGCACCTCGCCGGACTCGACGACCCGGCGCTCGTCCCGGTCGCCGTCGCCGACGCGCTGGGCCTGCACGACCACTCTGCACAGCCGCCGCTGGACGCCCTGGTCGACCATGTGCGGGACCGGCGCCTGCTCCTCGTCGTCGACAACTGCGAGCACCTGCTGCAGGCCTGCGCAGACCTGGTCGCGGCCCTGCTGCACGGCACCACCGGCATCCGCATCCTCGCCACCAGCCGCCACCGCCTGGCCCTGACCGAGGAACACCTCATGGAGGTACGGCCGTTGCCCGTGCCCGACCCGGACGGCGACCTCACCGCAGCCGAGGGCTACCCGGCCCTCGCCCTGTTCGCCGACCGTGCCGCGGCCGTGGTCCCCGGCTTCAGGCTCACCGCCGAGAACCGCGCCGCCGTGGCCCGGCTGTGCCGCCGCCTGGACGGTTTACCGCTCGCCATCGAGCTGGCCGCCGTACGCATGCGGGTCCTCGGTGTCGAGCAGCTCCTGGAGCGCCTCGACGACCGCTACCGCCTCCTCACGGCCGGCAGCAGCGCCGTCCTGCCCCGCCACCAGACGCTGCGCGCCGCCGTCGACTGGAGTCATGAACTCTGCAGCGAGCAGGAGCAGTTGGTATGGGCGCGCGCGTCCGTGCTGGCCGGCAGCTTCGACCTGGAGGCGGCCGAGGCGGTGTGCGCGGACGGTGAGCGGGTGCGGCCGGAGGAGGTGCTGGAGGCGGTCGCCGGGCTCGTCGACAAGTCCGTGCTGGGCCGGGAGACGGGACCGGACGGCGTGCGCTACCGGCTGCTGGACACCCTGCGCCACTACGGCCTCGACCGGCTGCGGCTCGCGGAGGGCGAGGAGAGCGCCACGCGCAGCCGCCGGCGGGACTGGATGCAGCGCCGGGCCGCCGACTGCGAGCGCGCCTGGTTCGGGCCCGGGCAGCGCGCGATCGTCGCCCGGCTGCGGGCCGACCAGGACAACCTGCGCGCCTGTCTCGACTTCGGCCTCACCGCCCCCGGCGAACGCCTCGCCGCACTGCGCCTCGCGGGCACCCTGTGGTTCTACTGGCACGCCTGCGGCGCACCCCGCGAGGGCCGTTACTGGCTGGAGCGGGCCCTCGCCGCCAACCCCGAACCGACCGCCGAGCGGGCCCGCGGCCTGTGGGTGGCCGGTCTCCTCGCGGCCGCCACCCAGGACATGACCGGCGGCCTGCGCCGCGCCCGCGACGCCCACGCACTGGCCCGCACCCTCGGCGACGAGGCCGAGGCCGCCCACGCCGAATACGTCATCGGAGTCATCCGCCTGTTCGGCGACGAACTCCCTGCAGCCCTCGACCACTTCGAGGCCACCGTCGCCCGTGGCCGCGTCCCCGGCCAGCACCTCAGCCTGCACGGCCTCGACCAGGTCGAACTCGCCTGCGCCCTGAGCTTCTTGGGCGAGGCCGACCGCGCCGTCGAGGTCTGCGAGCGGGCCCGCCGGATGTGCGAGGAGCACGGCGAGGAGTGGGTGCGCTCCTACGTCCTGCGGATGCTCGCCCTCGCCCACACCGTCAAGAAGGACTGGCCGGACGCCGAACGGCACGCCCGCGAGGCACTGCGGCTCAAACTCGCCGTCCACGACGTCACCGGCATCGCCCTCACCCTCGACCTGCTCGCCCACATCGCCGCCGAGGCAGGCGCCCACGAACGCGCGGCCACCCTGCTCGGCGGCGCCGACCGCACCTGGGCCGACATCGACCGCGACCGCTGGGGCTCGCCGGCCCTGGGCGACATCCGCCGCGGCAGCGGTGAGCAGGTGCTGGACGCCATGGGACAGACCGCCTTCGAGCGGTCGTACGACAAAGGAGGCGCCCTCGGACTCGCCGAGATCGTCGCCTACGCCACCCACGACGAAGAGCCCCGACAGCCCACCCCCGCGCGGAAGAGCAACGGCCGCCGCCCCTCCCGCCCGCCCCGGGACACCACCCTCACCCGCCGCGAGACCGAGGTCGCCGAACTCGTCGCCCAGGGGTTCGCCAACCAGCAGATCGCCGACCGACTCGTCATCGCCCGCCGTACCGCCGAAGGCCATGTGGAACGCATCCTCAGCAAGCTCGGCTTCAGCAACCGCAGCCAGATCGCCGCCTGGGTGACGGCCCAGCGCTGAGCCAGCCAGGCTCCCCTCCCGATCCCCACAGACCCGCCAGAGAGGAGAACCATGACCAGCACACCACTCGCCCCCGCTCCGTTCGACCACCGCATGGCCGTGTTCGGAGCGGACGACGAGTTCGTGGCCGCCGCCCTCCCGTTCCTCGTCGAGGGCCTCGGCGCCCCCGGGGAACCCCCGCCGGTCGCCATCGCCGCCCCGGACAAGCTGGACCTGCTGCGCGATGCCCTCGGCGCCGCCGCGAAGGACATCGTGCTGATCCCGCACACCGAGTGGTACACGGGCTCGGCCGCCAACGCCGTTGCCCAGAGCGCCGGTTACCTCGCCGCGCACGCGGGCCCCGGCGGCCGTATCCACCTCCTCATGGAACCCGTCTGGAACGGCCGCGCGGGACGCTCCGTCCGCGAGTCCACCGAATGGCTGCGCTACGAGGCCCTCGCCAACCTCCTCTTCGCGCCGATGGCGACCACGGCCCTGTGCGCGTACGACATCCGCACCGCCGGCCCCGCCATCGCCGAGGCGGCCCGCCGCGCCCACCCCGACACGGCCGTCTACGAGGACCCGTTCCGCCTCACGGCCGAACTGGACGCGGCACCACTGCCGTTGCCGCCGGCCGGTGCGGAGCTGCTGGTGCGGCCGTCCGCGGACGCGGTGCGCAGGAAAGCGGTCGCCCGTGGACTCGCCCCCGCGGACGCCGAGTTGTTCACCGAGGCGGTCACCGCGGCGGCCGCCGCCCTCGGCGCGATCACCGGGGCCCTGATGTGGGGTCAGGCCCCCGCCTGCGTCTGCGAACTGCGCACATCGCGCCGGGTCGAGGACCCGCTGGCGGGCTTCGTTCCGCCCCCCGTCCCCGAACTGGAACCGGACCAGGGGCTGTGGTTCACCCGCCAGGTGTGCGCCTACGTCGACGTCCGGGACGACGCGGCGGGCACGACCGTACGGCTGCAGTACGGGTAACCGCTTGCGGTTGCGCAGGTATGGAAACAGGTAGTCCTCCCCGTGCGCCCGACGCGCGGGGAGGGCACCCTGAAACCATGCTGGATCTCTCCGGGACTCCCCGCCCGGACCGTGACCCTCACTACGCCGCGTACCCCCAACCACCCTTGCGGGCGGGTGACTTGAGCGTCGAGTACGACCCACGTCCGACCGCCGTGCGCGAGGCCCGCGCGGAGGTGCGCAGACAGCTGGAGGCGTGGGGTCTCGCGGACCGGGACGAACTCGTGGACGTGGCCGAGCTGCTCGTCAGCGAGCTGGCCACCAACGCCCTGCTCCACTCGGCGAGCCGCTTCCGGCTCACCCTCTCCGCCTCCCACGGAGTCCTGCGCTGCGAGGTGTACGACACGGGCCGTCGCACTCCGCAGGTGCTGGACGCCGGCGCTTCCGAGAGCGGTCGAGGGATGTTTCTGGTGAACACGCTTGCCCGGCGCTGGGGGTGCCACCAGGACGGGCGGGGAAAGACTGTGTGGTTCGAACTCGGTACCTGCGAGTCGGACGGTTGTGGTCGGTCTGCGGGTTGTGGGGGCTGATCGCGCAGTTCCCCGCGCCCCTTGGGGCGACATCGTGTACGCCCTCTTGCGTGAAGCAGGTCTCGGACCAGCCGTGGGCTGAGTTCTTGTGACCGGTGAGGCCGACCGCCGGGCTACTGCCACCACTTCGGGCTGAGGGCGATCGCGCGGAGCTGCTTCATGGTCAGCGCGGGGGTCTTGCGGGTGGCGGCGGTGTCCTCGGCGCCGGAGTTGAAGGCACTGATCACCACCCGCCGTCCGTCGGTCGTGATGGTGTCGACGGTCCACATCACGACCCCCGCGCCACCCTTCTCGCCGGGCCCCTGGTGCGTGGCGACCTTCGTCCCGTCGGACAGGGTCTCGGCGTCGGAGCCGAAGAGGTCTCCCTCGACGTCCGACATATCGCTCTGGACGTTGACCTGGACGAGGCTCCTGCCCTTGCCGTCGTCGAGGACGGCGTAGCCGAACCCGGCGTCGTCACCGCTGTTCTCGCCCACCTCGAGCCCCTTCGGCAACAGGCTCGTGAGCGTCGGGGCGACCGGTACGGCGGGGGCGGTCTCGGTCGAACCCGGCCGTGCGGTCGGCTTGGTCGAGTCCTCGGGAATCGCGTCGACGGCGTCCCGCCAGGCCTTCGCGGCCGCCAGCTGCTTCAACTGGGCGGCGGACAAGGGAGGTTGATCCCGGGTGATCGGCGCGTCCTTCTCCGCGGCGGCGTTCCACTCGCTGACGCTGACGTGGTGACCCTCTGGGGTGACGAGTTGGGCGCTCCACCACTTGGTGTCCACGCGGCGGTCCGGGTACTCGTACCCCTGCAGGACCATGACCACCGAGCCGTCCGGCAGCCTCGAAGTCCTGCAGGCGTCGTAGTGGGCGAACACCTTCCCGGGGCATTCGGTGGCCTGCCGGGCCTGGTCGCTGCCCGGCTCGACCCGGTCGAGGCCGACACCCACGGCCGCCGCGCCCTTGCCGTCGTCGTAGACGAGATGCACGTACGGTCCCGGCTGCTCGTCCGTGCCGCGTGCCTCCGCCTGGCTGAACTTGCCTTCGGGGAGCAGCTTTTCGAGCGTACGGATCAGGGAGTCGCCGGAGACAGGGGCGGGAGCGGGGGAGGAGGTGGCGCTGCGGGTGGCGGCCACCGAGGAGTCGTCCTCCCTCGGGGAGCCGCCGCCGGGCAGGAGCAGCGCCGCCCCGCCCACGCCGACGAGCGCGAGGCCGGCGGCCCCGCCCACGGTCGCGGCCCGCCGCAGCATCAGGCGCCGCCGCCCCTTGAGGGCACCGGCGGCGACGAGTGCGGCCCGGTCGGTCTCGAAGGCGCCGCCGGCCTGCCGCAGGCCGGCGGAGAGCCGCTCCTCGAAGGGATCGCTGTGCTGTTCGACGGGCATGACGCACCACCGTTTCGTGAAGTGGGATGACACGGAGCGTTCAGGGACGCGCGTACTCGCCGAGGTCCTCGCCGAGCAGCTCCCGCAGCCGGCCGAGGGCTCGGACGCACCGGGTGCGCACGGCGGCCGAACTCGCGTTCATGGCCTGGGCGGTCTCCTCTATGGAGCGGTCCTCCCAGTAGCGCAGGACGACCACCGCCCGGTCCTTCGCGGGCAGCCGGCCGAGCGCCTCCATCAGGGTCAGCCGCAACGGCGCGTCGAAGCCTTCGACGGGTCGGTCCGGCAGCACGTCGGTGGCGCGCTCGGTACTGCTGCGTCTGCGCTGATGGGCGAGGAACGTACGCGCGAGAACGGTCTGTGCGTAGGCCGCGGGGTTGCCGACCCGTGCCAGGCGTCCCCAGCGGACGTACAGCCGCCCGAGAGTCTCCTGCACCAGGTCCTCGGCGAGATGCGTGTCCCCGGCGGTCAACAGACAGGCGGAACGGTAGAGATGACCGGCGCGCGCCGATGCGAACTCCGCGTACTCGTCCGCGCGTGCCTGTCTCATTGCTGATCCCCCTGTCCGCGGTGCCGTCCTCACTTCATTGATGCGGTGGCACCGGGGAAATGTTTCACGCGGGGTCGGGCGCCGTCGTGCCGGTAGGGTGCTCCACCGTTGCCTGATCACCGACGGAGGCTCGACGGAGGCCCGATGAGTACCCCGCCGCCCATACCCCCATCCGGCCCGTACGCCGCCCCGTACCCGACGTACGGAGCACCGGGCCCCGCGCCCGCCCCCGTGTGCGAGGTGTGCGGAGCGGCGCCCGCGGCGGCGGTGACCATCCGGGCCCACCAGGGCATGATCGTGCTGATGCGCTCGATGCGGCGCCAGGGTGTCCACTGCCGGCCGTGCGGCACGGCCTTCTTCCGTGAGATGCAGGCGGACACCATGCTGCAGGGCTGGTGGGGCCTGCTGTCGGCGTTCATCACCCCGCTCTTCCTGCTCCTGAACCTCGGCGCCCGCGCGACTCTCCGCGCCCTCCCGGAGCCCACCACCTGGGGATGGCGCCCACCCCTGGACCCGGGCAAGCCCGTCGCCAAGCGCCCGGCGGGTGTGATCGCCCTGATCCCCCTGGTCGCACTCGCGCTCGCCTTTACCGCATTCGCCGTACTGATGGTCATCGGCCTGGCGGCCGGGGGCGACGACACCCCGAAGCCGCTCACCGCCGGCTCATGCGTCCGCAACCAGGGTTCCTGGACCGACCAGGACCTGCAGCCGGTGCCCTGCGACTCCCCACTCGCCGCCTACCGCGTCAAGGACCCCGGCACGGACGAATGCCCGGCCGGGGCCTATCTGGCCGACCTGAAGTACAGCGAGGACGGCACGACGAATCTGTGCCTGGTTCCCCTCAGCCGGCGGTGACACCCACCCGGCTAGGGCAGCCCGTGCACATGCGCCCCCACGGAGTTCGACCATGAACTCCCCGCGGTGGCATCCCAGTTCGTCGACCACGTCATCGCACCCCGCAGGTCGGGATACGTCTTCGACGGCTTGAAGGAGCCGCAGTTGGTTCCCTTGGCCAGGCAGTCGAGGGCGTTGTTGACCACCGTCGGGGAGACATAGCCGCTGCCCGCCGCGCTGGTCGAGGCCGGGAGGCCCAGGCCCACCTGGGACGGGGAGAGGCCGCCTTCCAGCTGGATGCAGGCCAGGGCCGTCAGGAAGTCGACCGAGCCCTGGCTGTAGACCTTGCCGTCGCAGCCCAGCATCGAACCGCTGTTGTAGTACTGCATGTTGACGACCGTGAGGATGTCCTTGATGTTCAGGGCCGTCTGGAAGTAGGAGTTCGACGTCGACTGCATGTCGATCGTCTGCGGGGCCATCGTGATGACCAGCGACGAGCCCGCCTTCGACGACAGGGAGCGCAGCGCCTGACTCATGTACGTCGCGTTGAGGCCGTTCTCCAGGTCGATGTCGACCCCGTCGAAGCCGTACGTCTGCATCAGCGAGTAGACCGAGTTGGCGAAGTTCGTCGCGGACGTCGAGTCGCTCACCGACACCGTGCCGTTCTGGCCGCCCACGGACACGATGACCTTCTTGCCGGCCGTCTGCTTCGCCTTGATGTCCGCCTTGAACTGGTCGACCGTGTAGCCGCCCAGGCCCGCGGAGTCCAGGTTGAAGGTCACGGCACCCGGCGTCGTCGTGGCGTCCGCGAAGGCCACGGCGATGATGTCGTACTGGGAGGAGACGTTCGAGATCTTCTGGACCGTCGCGCCGTTGTTGAAGTTCTGCCAGTAGCCGGTGACCGCGTGCTTCGGCACTGCGCCGCCGCCCCCGCCGCCGGAGGAAGCCGTCGTCGTCCCCGTCACCGCCGCCGACTTCGCCGACTCGCCCGCCGAGTTCGTCGCCGTGACCTGGAAGGAGTACGACGTCGACGCCGCGAGCCCCGTCACCGTCGCCGAAGTCCCGGTCACCGCCGTCACCTTGGTGCCGTCGCGGTAGATGTTGTAGCCCGTGGCGCCCGACACGGAGTTCCAGGACAGGGAGACGGAGGACGACGTCGTACCCGACACCGAGAGTCCGCCCGGTGTCCCCGGAACCGTCGGCGCCGGGTCACCGCCGCCGCCCCCGTCCGGGCCGTACACCGACACGTCGTCCGCGTAGTACGCCGCCTGCCCGTACCAGCCGTGGGTGTACACCGACACCGACGTCGTGGACGCGCCCGTCGTGAAAGTCGTCGACAGCTGCTTCCAGGAGGAGGAGTCCGGGGTCCACGTCGACACGTCCGTCGTGCCGGTTCCGGTCACGCCCAGGAACGCGTACCCGCCCTGCACCCAGGCGCTCAGCGTGTACGTCGAGTTGGGCTTCACCGCCACCGACTGCGTGCACTGGGCGTTGTCCTGCCCGGCCGGCGTCGCCTTCAGGGCCGCGGCGCCGCCGTGGACGGGGGAGGTGACCGTCGTGCCGCTGCTCGCGGTACAGGTCCAGTTGGCCAGGCCGGACTCGAAGCCGGCGTTCTTGGCGTTGTTGACGTCCGCGGCGGACGCCTGAGCCGCGCCCGCCAGGGACAGGGCGAGGGCGGCGGTGACCGCTCCCGACCAGAACCGCATGGATCGTCTAAGTGGGTACATGACAACAAGTTGGTCCAGACCAATCCACCTGTCAAGAGGTCCAGACCAACTTCCCCGCAGCCGGGGGCCCTTACGCCTCCCGGCCCTCCCACCACTTGTCCAGCAGCAGCCCCATCGAACAGCCCGCCAGCAGCACCCCCGTCGACATCCACAGCGCGAGACTCGACACGCTCACCAGCTCCGGCCGCAGCGACACCGTCAGCAACTGCCCCGCCGCCGGCACCGCGCAGGCCGCCGCCACATGGCGCGCGGGCACCTGGCGCCACGGCTGCGGATGCACCCGGGCGGCCGCCCAGGTCGCGAGGACGACGCAGAGCAGGTTCGGCACATGGACGAAGGCCAGCGCCGCGCCGAAGGAGCCGACTCCGTCGGGGCCCACCAGGTTGTCGTAGACCACCCTGATCTGGACGTACTCGGTGACCACGAGGACCAGGATGCCCACGGCCCAGGAACGCATGAGAGCCATCAGTTGCCTCCGAAGGCCTCGTACGCGAGCAGGATCGTGAAGCCCAGCGCCGCCATACCGCAGCCCGCGGTCAGCGCCAGGGACTGCAGCACCGGCGACCAGCTGCCCCGGCCCGCGACGGTCGCCGTGCCCTGCGGATCGCGGGGGTCGTAGGTGACGGTGACCGGGGTGCCCTCGTCGGTGGACCAGCCCGCGAGGTCCTCGAACTCGACGTGCGTGCCGTCGGCCGTACGGAAGGCGAAGAAGTGGCGGGTGGCGTCGGAGCGGTTGTACGGCTCGGTCTCGACCCGGACGCACTCCCCGGAGGCGCGCACGCCGCGTCGCAGCACCCGCGCCACCGTCACCAGCCGCCTGGCGTACTTCACCGCGATCGCGGTGAACAGCACGATGAGCAGCACGAGTACGACGTAACCGCCACCCGGCACCTGCACGGCTAGTGCACCTCCACCGAATCGACGATCTTCGCGAGGTCCGCGTCCGAGAGCTTGCCCTCGACCGCGTCGACACGAACCGCGAAGGTCCTGCCGGAGGAGTCCAGGCCGGTCAGGATCACGCCCTTGACCGGTGTGCCCTTGGGCGGATCGTCGTCCCGGCCCGCCGACTTGAAGGTGAAGTCGATCCGCTTGGCCTCGTCCGTGCCGGACAGCTTCACGTCCTTGTCGCCCTTCACCTTCGCACCCATCTGGATGCCGGCCTCGGCGGCGATGGCGGCCTGCTCGGCCGAGTCGGCCTGAGTGAAGCCGAGTTGGACGGTGATGATCGAGACGGTCCTGCCGTTCTCGGTGCGTACGGCCGCAGCCGCGTTGTACTTGCTGCGCTCGGCCGCGCTCTGCTCCGCGTACCCGCCGGATCCCTTCGGGTACGACACGTCGACGCCCTTCGTCTTCAGCGTCCCCCAATCGTCGGGCACCGAGGCGGAGTCGGAGTTCCCGTCGCCGCACCCGGCGAGCAGTGCGGTCAGCAGGCCGGCGGCCAGGAACGTACGGCGGGTCTTCATCGGCGAAAGCTCCCCTCTCGTCAGTTCGCACAGTAGCTGTAGGGGACGTAGGAGCGGCTGTCGCCGCGAGGTGCGCCCAGGAACTGCGCGTCGGTCAGCGTCTCGGACTTCTGCTCGGTGCTGACCGTCAGGCCGAGGCTGAGGCCGATGTTGAGCTCGAAGCCGTACTCGGCCGCGTTGACCTGGCCCGTGTACGTCATCCGGCTCGACTTGCCCTGGTCGAACATCAGCTGCCCGAAGGGGTCGTCGGCGCCGGGGCGGGTGGTCGGGGCGTGGTCGTCGAACATGTACTTGAAGGGCGCGGCGATCTGTTCGTTGTTTCCGTCCAGCCACTGCTCGCCGATCGCCCGGGCCTTGTCGCCCTCGGGACCGGGGTCGAAGCTCACGGAGTTGGTGACGATCTCGATGCCAGTGGAGCTGTCCGTGCCCTTCTCGCCGACACTGCCGCCCCGCTTGTCCTTCTTGTCCTTGCCGTTGTCGCCGCCGACCTTGACGCCGTCCTTCTGGCCGCCGTCCTCGACCGTGCGGGTCATGTCGATGCGGACCAGCTTGCCCGTCTTCTTGTCGTAGGTGACCGTGATCGTGCCGGTCTGGGTCCGCGAGGCCGAGTAGTCGCCGCTGACCGGGCCGGCCTCGTAGCCGACCTTGGTGCCGTACTCGATCGACGAGGAGTACGTGTACGACTTGGTGCCCTTGTAGGGGTTGTCCGTCCAGGTCACGTCCGGCGAGTACTTGAAGTTGCCGCCGAGCGTGGCGCTCAGCTTCTTCTCGTCCGCCAGTGAGAACTTGATGCCCGCGGACGCCGACGCCTCCAGGCCCACCTTGCCGTAGGTGATCCTGCGATTGTCCCCGAGGTGCTCCTTGACCCGGTTCTCGGTGTCCTCCTCGTCCTTGAGGGGGCCGGCGCCGAAGAGGTAGGCGATGCTGTCGCCGAGACTGGCCTCCGCGCCGCCGGGCATCGTCCGCCGCATCTCGTACATCTGCAGCTTCTCGATGTCGTCCCGGAACTGCTTGGCCTCGTCGGGGCTCTCGAAGACCCAGGTGTCGCCGTTGGTGACCTTGATCCCGGCGCCGAGCTCCACCTTGTCGGTGCCGAACTTCCCGACCTTCATGCCCGGTTTGAAGTCCTTCTTCGCGCCGACGGACGCGGCGTCCGTGAACGTCAGATAGACCAGCTCGTCCTTGTCGTCGACCTTGCCGTCGTGGTTGACGTCCGTCTTCGCCTTGAGGTGCTGCTCCTGGAAGCCGTACTCCTTGCCGATCTCCCAGAACAGGATCTTCGCCTTGGAGCCCGCCTTGTCGGTCACCGAGGAGACCTGGCACAGGGCCGGCTCGAAGTCGGCGTCGGTGAGGGGCTTGCCCTGGTTCGGGCCGCCGGCACCGCAGTTGCCGCCGCCGGCCACCTTGCAGATCTGGGCGGCGAGTTTGTCGTAGATCGTCTGCCCGATGCCGGTGGCCGAGACGGCGAGCACGATCGCGGCACTGACCACGATCATGCCGAGGTACTCCGTGCCGGTCGCGCCGCGGTCGTCGAATCTGTACGTCGGTGGTGTGTACGGCCGTATGCCTCCCCCGTGAGACATGCGCACCCCTCCTTGGCGGGCGGTGTTCCTGTGGATGGCCGCGACAGTAGGTGCGGGGGTGGCCGGGCGGCGTGGGTCCGGGGACCCAAACAGGGGCCCAGTGTCGAACTGGGACCGGCAAGATGCTCAACCTGCCCCGTTTTGACGTGTCTTGTGAAACGGCAGTTGCCCACCAGCTACAGAAACGCTGTTCTCCGGTCACAGAGGCGTGGATACAGTGCTGAGGTAGTCACGCAGTGAAGTCATCTCGGTGTACCGGAGTAACCCCGGTGGATCGACGGCGTAACACGGGGAGCTGCGCGTGCCAACTGCCATTGCCGTGACCAGTGCCGACATGGCGCTGCCACCGCAGGACGAGCGGACCCTGCCTGCCGTCGTCCTGCCGGACCTGGACAAACAGCCGCTCGACCAGGCACTGGCCGGCCTGCAGAGCCTCATCGACCAGCACGGGCATGTGATCGTCGTCTGCTCGCAGGCCGTCTCGCGCGGAGTGGAGCGCCGGTTGCACACGATCCGCTCCCTCCTGGAGAGCGACCGTATCGCCCTGTTCCGCCCCGATCTGCCCCCACTCGGGCTGGCCGTCCTGGCCCGCCAGTTGAGGCAACTGGCCTCCTGCGACCTCAGCCCCGGAGTGCTCGCCTCCGCGGGCCGACTGCTCACCCACTACATCCACGCGGGGGCCCTGCTCGGCTCCGTCGCCCGCCTCGACCGCGTGCCCGTGGGCCTCAAGTCGCACGCCAAGTCCTGGGTGCCGGGCAGCCAGTTCGGCGTACTCGCCCATCCCGAGCCGCAGTTGGTGAAGATCGGCCCCGGAGCCACCCTCGCCGGACCGGAGTTCGGCACCTGGATGCTGGTCGGAAAGGGGCAGTTGCAGTCGGACTGGGTCACCGCGACCCTGGCCAAGCAGTGGAACGTACAGGGACTTCGGGAGGCGCCGCTGCCCGCCGAGTCGTCGCTCTGGTGGGGAACGGGCAAGCTGATCGAGTTCGCCGCCTTCCTCCCCGACCTGTCAGTGCTGTACCAGCTGGTCACGTCCGTGCGGCAGAGCACCTGCCACTGGTGCGGCATCGACGTCATCGGCGACCGCTGCGTCTTCTGCAGCGCCACGCCACCGCTCACCGAGAACCAAATCACCGCCGGGTGAGTCCTGAACCTCCAGACGCACCGCTCGCACGAATCCATTCCGCTCGACCGATATCCCCAATGAGGTTGTACGGTTCATGAACTCCCGTCAGCGCCGCGGCGTGCTACTCCTGCTCCTGTCGGTCGTCTGCGCCCTGGGCGCGTTCGCCGGCGTCCTTTCCGTCATAAGCGACGTGAAGTCCAAGGTCGGCCCCGAGGTCACGGCCTACCAGCTCAAGACCAATGTGCCGCCCTACAGCGCGCTGAACACGGGCCAGTTCGAGAAGATCAAGATGCCCAAGCGCTGGCTGTCGGGGAACGCGATCACCAATCTGCGCGAGATCCAGGGCAAGGTCGCCCTCACCACGCTGCAGAAGGGCTCCCTGCTGCAGAGCGACATGATCGTGGATCAGCCCGCTCTGCAGCCCGGGCAGCAGGAGGTCGCCATCATGATCGATGCGGCGACCGGTGTCGCCGGCAAGATCACGCCGAACTCCACCGTCAACGTGTACGCCACCTTCGCGGGCGAGCGGGAGGGTGACCCCGCCCAGTCCAAGATCATCGTAACAAACGCCAAGGTGCTGGACGTCGGGAAGATCACCGCGCTGGATCCGAGCGAGAGCAACAAGAACCAGCAGCAGCCCACCGACGCCGTGCCGATCACCTTCGCCCTCTCCACCCTCGACGCCCAGCGCATCACGTACGCCGAGTCGTTCGCCGAGCGGGTCCGGCTCGCGCTGGTGGCGCCCGGCAGCGACACCACGGTCCCCGACAAGGACCGGACGTACCAGCTCGCGAAGGACAAGTGAGAGGCCCGCATGCCCACGAGGATCCTCCCGGCGGTCGGTGACGCGGACGCGGTCCGGTCCATCACGACACTGCTCAGCCAGCTCCCGGACGCCGATCCGGTGGCCCCGGTCGTCGACTCGACCCAGCTCATCGACACCCTCGCGCGCCTCGCCGCCGAGTCGGTCGACGAACTGCCCGAGGTCGTGGTGGTGCACGAACGGATCGGCCCGGTCCCGGCGTTGGAGCTCATCCGCGAGGTGGCACTGCGCTTCCCGGCGGTGGGAGTCATCCTCGTCACCTCGGACGCGAGCCCCGGCCTGTTCCAGGCGGCGATGGACTACGGCGCGCGCGGCCTTGTGGCACTCCCGCTGAGCTACGAGGAGTTGGCCAGCCGTGTCCAGGCGGTCGCGCAGTGGTCGGTGGGCGTACGGCGCCATCTGGGCTCCGGCGGCGATGTGTTCACCGGGGTCGGCGGCACGGTCGTCACGGTGAGCGGGGCCAAGGGAGGCGTCGGCGCCACCCTCATGTCGATCCAACTGGCCCTTGCGGCACAGGCGTCCGGGCGCAGTACGGCCCTGGTGGACATGGACCTGCAGACGGGAGACGTGGCCTCGTACCTGGACGTCCAGTTCCGCCGCTCGGTCGTCGACCTCGCGGCCATCACCGACATCTCCCCGCGGGTCCTCGCGGACGCCGTCTTCCGCCATGACACCGGGGTCGCGCTGCTGCTCGCCCCCGGGGACGGCGAACGCGGCGAGGAGGTCACCGACCGGGCCGCCCGGCAGATCGTCAGCGCACTGCGCTCGCGCTACGAGGTCGTCGTCATCGACTGCGGCGCACAGATGGGCGGAGCGGCCGCGGCCGCCGTGGAGATGGCCGACACGGCACTGCTGGTCACCACGCCGGACGTGGTCGCCGTACGGGGCGCCAAACGGACGGTGCGGATGTGGGACCGGCTGCAGATCCGCAAGGCCGAGGAGACGACGGTGGTCGTCAACCGGCACACCCGCGGGACGGAGATCCAGCCGCCGCTGATCCAGAAGATCACGGGGACGGCGGTGGCCGGGACCGCGATCCCCGCCAACTTCAAGGAACTTCAGGGCGCGGTGGACGCGGGACGCATCCACGAACTGGACAGCAAGAGCGTGGTGAAGCAGGCGCTCTGGGCGCTGGCGGGGGAGTTGGGGCTGGTGAAGGCGGTCGAGGGGGCGCAGCGGGGCGGGGGGCGGTTGCGCGGGGATCGGGGATCGGTGAGTTTCCGGCGGCGCAAGGAGTGAGGGAAGTGAGGGGGATGACTGTGAAGGAGAGGGACCGGGGCCAGGTCACCATCGAGTTCCTCGGCATGACGCCGCTGATCATCGTCACGCTGGTGGTGCTGTGGCAGGTCGTGCTCGTGGGGTACGCGTTCACGCTTGCGGGGAATGCTGCGGATGAGGCAGTGCGGGCGGGGACGGCAGCCGAGTACGACGGCAACGCGAAGTGTCAGCAGGCGGGGCTGGACAAGCTGTCGGGGGCGTGGAAGGAGGGCGCGCAAGCGGGGTGTGGCGGGTTCGGCACCGGCTACATCACCTCGGACGTCAGCATCAAGGTCCCCGTCCTCTTCCCCGGCACGATCAACTTCCCCTTCACCGTGAAGGGCCACGCGGGCGCCGTAGAGGAGGCGACGAACTGAGATGCCGTACGTCCGCAAAGACCGCGAACGGGGTCAGGTCGCCCTCGAGTACCTGGGATTCCTGCCGATCCTGCTCCTCGTCGCGATGGCCGCCGTACAGCTCGGTCTGATCGCCTACACCGCCCAGCAGGCGGGCACCGCGGCACGGGCCGGCGCGCGCAGCGCCTCGCTGCGGCAGGGCTCGGAGCAGGCCTGCAAGGACGCCGTCAGTAGCTGGCTCGAGGTCAAGGGCTGCCCGGCGGCCCCCGGCGGTGACGAGGTCACCGTCACCGCCACCGTCCACATCCCGTCGATCGTCCCCTTCTGGAAATTCGGAGACGCCCACAAGACCGCCACCATGCCGCTCGACCACTGACGCACTGCGAGGAACACGATGAGCCTGCGGGCACGTATCAACTCCCCCGAGGAGAACGGCCACCGGAGCGAGGACGGCCACATGGTCGCCTCGTACCGGGCCAAGCTCCTGGAGGAGATCGACCTTGCGGAGATGAGCTCGCTGGCCGCGGCCGAGCGCCGGGCCCGCCTCGAGCGGGTGCTCGGGCACATCATCAGCCGCGAGGGCCCCGTGCTGTCGACGGTCGAGCGCTCGCAGCTGATCCGCAGAGTGGTGGACGAGGCACTGGGCCTGGGCATCCTGGAGCCGTTGCTGGAGGACGCGTCGATCACCGAGATCATGGTGAACGGCCCGGACGCGATCTTCGTCGAACGAGGTGGCAGGGTCGAGCAGTTGCCGCTGCGCTTCCCGTCCCACGACCAGTTGATGCAGACGATCGAACGCATCGTCTCGACGGTGAACCGCCGCGTGGACGAGTCGAACCCGATGGTCGACGCACGTCTGCCGTCCGGCGAGCGAGTGAACGTGATCATCCCGCCTCTCTCCCTCACGGGCGCGACCCTCACCATCCGCCGCTTCCCGCGCTCCTTCACGCTCCAGGAGATGATCGGCTTCGGCTCGCTCGACGAGCACATGCTGTACCTGCTGGCGGGGTTGGTGCAGGCGAAGTTCAACGTGATCGTGTCGGGCGCGACGGGCACCGGAAAGACAACCCTCCTGAACGCCCTCTCCGGCCTGATCCCGGAGGGCGAACGCATCATCACCATCGAGGACTCGGCCGAACTCCAGCTCCAGCAGGCGCATGTGATCCGTCTGGAGTCCCGCCCCCCGAACGTCGAGGGCAAGGGCCAGGTCACCATCCGCGACCTGGTCCGCAACTCCCTGCGTATGCGCCCCGACCGCATCGTCGTCGGTGAGGTCCGCGGCGGCGAGTCGCTCGACATGCTCCAGGCGATGTCGACGGGCCACGACGGATCGCTCGCGACGGTGCACGCGAACAGCGCGGAGGACGCCCTGATGCGTCTGAAGACCCTGGCGTCCATGTCCGAGGTCGAGATCCCCTTCGAAGCGCTGCACGACCAGATCAACAGCGCGATCGACGTGATCATCCAGCTCACCCGCTTCGCCGACGGCGCCCGCCGCATCACCGAGATCGCGCTCCTCGACAGCCACGGCAGCGAGCCGTACCGGCTGGCGACGGTGGCCCGTTTCAACGCCCGGCCGATGGCGACGGACGGCCGTATCTACGGCGCCTTCGAGTACTTCCCGCTCCCGCGCCGTACCGCAGACCGCCTCTACATGGCGAGCCAGCCCGTCCCCCAGGCCTTCGGCGTCGCCCAGACCGCAGACCAACTCGCCACCCGAGAAGCCAGGTAGGCAGGAACCCGTCCCCATGGAATCCAGGTAGGAACCGCCCGATGGATCTGCAAACCCTAGTCACGCTCACCACCGGCATCACCCTGCTGACCTGCGTCCTGGCAGTCATGGGCCTGCACGCCTACGCCATGGGCAAGGCCCAGCGCCAGGCCCTCGTCGACCGGCTCTCGGCCACGGGCCAGATCCAGATCGGCGGCCGCCGACGCCGCTTCCGCAACCTGGACCGCCGCCTGCGCCGCACACAGCTCGGCAAGAAGCTGGAACTGCGTCTCGCGGCGACGGGTCTGGACATCACACCGGGCGAGTTCTTCGTCTACATGCTCGCGACGGTGGCGGGCCTGTGGCTGATCGGCCAGGCGTCCCTGGCCCCCTTCTTCGGCCCGATCGCGGGTCTGCTGGGCATCTGGGTGGCCCTGCAGTTCCTCAACTGGCAGCGCCAGAAGCGCATCGAGAAGTTCATCAACCAGCTGCCGGAGCTGGCCCGCATCCTGGCGAACGCGACGCAGGCGGGGCTGGCGCTGCGGACGGCGATCGGGATGGCGGCGGAGGAGTTGGAGGCGCCGGCGGGGGAGGAACTCGGCAAGGTGGCCAACCAGTTGGCGGTGGGCGCATCGATGGACGATGCGCTCGGCGAGCTCGCGGAGCGCCTGCCGTCCCGTGAACTCGTCGTCCTCGTCACGACGTTGGTGCTGTCGAACAGGGCAGGTGGCCAGGTGGTAAGCGCCCTGCGCAACCTCACGGAGACCCTCGAGGAACGCAAGGAGACCAGGCGCGAGGTCCGCACCCAGCTCTCCCAGGTCAACATGACGTCGTACGCCGTCCCCGTGCTGGGCGTGGGCTCGCTGTTCCTCATGAACGGCGTCAAGGACGGCGCCCTGGACCGCATGACGGGCTCCGCGTTCGGCCAGGCGGCGGTGGTCATCGCGTTCTCGCTGTACGCAGTGGGGTTCATCCTCATCCGCCGGCTGTCCCGCATCGACGTCTGAGCGGCCGAGACAGGTTCAGGAAGGAGGACGACCATGGTGGCACTTCTGCTGGCACTGGTGATGGGCCTGAGCGTCTGGGGCATCTTCGCCGGCATCCGCATGTACCGCGCGGACGCCCGGCTGCCCGTCGACCTGGCGCTGGCCCTGGAGGTCGGATCCACCCGCACCGGCGCGGTCGACTCGCTCGTCGACCGGCTCGGCATGCGGTACGCGCCCGCGGTCCTGCGCCTGATGGGCCCGAAGATGGTCGCCAAGTACCGCCGGAAGATCGACCTCGCGGGCAACCCCGGCGGCCTGACCATCGACCGCTACGCGGCCCGCCGCGCGGTGTACGGCTTCCTCGGCGGCGTGGGCGGCCTGGTGTTCCTGATGAAGGGCAACTTCATCGTCGCCCTCATCCTGTTCGCCTTCGGCGCGTTCTGGACGGAGGTCGGCATCTGGTCGGCGATCCGCATCCGCAAGGACGTGATCGAGCGGACGCTGCCGGACTTCCTGGACGTCCTGGCGGTCGTGGTGAGCGCGGGCCTCGGCTTCCGCCAGGCCCTGGACCGCGTGGCCACGAAGTACGAGGGCCCCTGGGCCGACGAACTCCGCATCACCCTGCGCCAGATGGACCTCGGCATGAGCCGCCGCCAGGCCTTCGCGGAGCTGCGCCGCAGGAACGACTCGGAGCAGGTGGCGATGTTCGTGACAGCACTGCAACAGGGCGAGGAACTCGGCGCCCCCATCGTCGACACCCTCGTGTCCCTGGCGAAGGACATGCGCCGCACGGACGCGCAGAACGCCCGCCGCAAGGCGGCCCGCGCGGTCCCCAAGGCCACCATGATGATCACCACCTTCATGGTCCCGGCCACGATGATCCTCCTCGGCGCCGGCCTGATCCTCGGCTCCGGCACCGACTTCGGCTCGCTCACGGGCAAGTAGAGAGGCGGTGACTGGTGATGCCGACGACGAAAGAACGCATCGGGCTCCTGCGGCGCCGCCCGAAGGCCCCGGAGATCACAACGCCCCCGGCAGGCACGGTCCTTCCGGCCTACGTCCGCACGGGCGCCCCCGACATCCCGGTGACCTCGGCGACACCGGCACTGCCACCGGGCTGGGAACCGGCGGACGCACCACTGCCGGGGCTGCCGGCCCAGCCGGATCCGCGGATGCAGACGGGCACGGCTCCCGTGGCCCCCGTGGCCCCCGTGGCCCCCGGGGCTTCCGGGGTTCCGGCGGAGCGGACGGTACGGATCACGCGGGCGGGGCGCCGGACCAACGCGCCGACGGCTGCGGTGCCTCCTCCGCCGGCTGCTCCCGCGCTCCCTTCGGCGGCCGCTTCCGCCGCAGCCGACGGTGCGCAGCTTCCGGCGGCGCCGGCTGCACATGAAGTGGGGGACCGCACCTCCCCCACGCCTCCCACGCCCCCGGCATCCGCCTCATCCCCTGCCTCCGCGTCCCCCGCGATCCCCATCCAGGTCAACGCACTCCAGGCCATGTGCCGCCAGGTCTTCGGCTTCCGCCTGGCCATGATCGCCCTGTCGGCGCCCGCGGCCCTCGTCAACGCCTCGCCGGGCCTGGCCACCCGCCTGGTGGGCGCAGCCGTGGTCGTCACCTTCATGGGCTCCTACGTCCTCTTCAGGGACTGGGAGCGCTTCGGCCCCCTCCTCCTGCGCCACCCGACCCTCCTGGCGGTGGACACCCTCTTCGGTTCCCTGCTCCTCATCTCCGCGGGCCCGGACACCACCCTCGCCTACGTCAGCGTCTGTACCCCACTGCTGGCAGGCATCGTCTACGGCTGGCGCGGCGCGGCAGTCTTCGCGTCCCTCCAGTCCCTGATCCTCTTCCTGGTCTACGCGGCGTCGAGGAACGAGCACGCGACCCCCGCCGAGAGCCTGCTCCTGCCCGGCCTCTGTGTCATCGCGGGCGCGGTCGGCTCGGCCCTGCGCAACCTCATGCTCCGCTTCGGCGCGGCGACCCAGGCCCTGACCACGGTCCAGGCCCGTCTGGCGGTGACGGAGGCGGTGAGTGCCGAACGGGCCCGTCTGGCAAGGGAGATGCACGACTCCGTGGCAAAGACGCTGCACGGCGTCGCGCTCGCCGCAGACGGCCTGGCGGGCTCCGCGGGCGCCTCCCGCATGGACGCGAAACTCGTCAGGCAACAGGCCGAACTGGTCGCCCGGTCGGCCCGCCGGGCCGCCGCCGAGTCCCGCGAGCTGCTGGCCGACCTGCGCCGCGAGTCCGACCCGGACCACGCCACGGACGTCCTGGTGGAACTGGCCGCCCGTACAAAGGACTTCAGCACCAGGACCGGCCTCCAGGCCACCTACCGCCCCACCGGCGAGCACTCGGTGCCACCGGTCCCACCCGCGGTGGCCCGCCAACTCCTCACGATCGCAACGGAAGCGATGGAGAACGCGAACCGCCACGCGGGCCCGACCCGGGTGGACGTGAACGCAGGCGTCCACGGCGACCTGCTGCGCATCAGCGTGTACGACGACGGCCGCGGCCTCCCGCCGGGCACCACCCTCGAACAGCTTCGCCGGGCAGGCCACTTCGGCCTGGTCGGAATGGTGGAGCGGGCTGCCTCGGTGGGCGCCCGCATCCGCATCGGCCGCGGCGCCCACCCCCGCGGCACGGAAGTCCGCCTGGAACTCCCGCTGGCGGCCCTGACGACCTAGAGATCGCGATCAGCCGGATGAGCAGTACGCCGCACACGTCCCCCACGACAAGAGAGGAGGCCGCTTCATGCCGGACCAGACACCTCCCCACACCGGCCCCCAGCAGCCGCCGGCCCACAACCCGTTCGAGGCGTTCCCGCCCCCCGAACCGCTGAAGGTAGTGGTGGCGGACGACAACCCGGTGGTGCGTGCAGGCCTCACCGCACTCCTCTCCGGCCGCGCGGACATAACGGTGGTGGCGGAAGCGGCAGACGGCCGCCAGGCCTACGAAGTCGCCGTCCAACACCGCCCCGACGTCGTCCTCCTGGACGTCCGCATGCCCGGCGTCGACGGCATCTCGGCACTCCCGTACCTGGTGCAGATCGCCCCGGTGGTGATGCTGACGTACAGCAGGGAGTCGGAGATCGTCCAGGAGGCCCTGCGCCGGGGCGCCGGCGGCTACCTGGTCCACGGCGAGTTCACCGCGGACCAACTGGTCGCAGCGGTACGGGACATCAAGGAGGGCCGGGCCCACTTCACCCCGACGGCGGCAGGGGCACTGCTGGCGCAGCTCCGGCAGGGGCAGGGGGCGGGAGGTGGTGTGTCGCTGCCCGAGGGGTTGGGGCAGGCGGATGCGAGTGCATACGGAAATGCAGCGCCCGCGCCATCGTATGTGAATCCAGAACCACCCACTCCACCAGGGTATTTGACGTCAAGTCGAGCCCCAGTGCCCACCGTTTCTCCAAAAGTGCTTTCGCAAGTGCAACCAGATGTGGGACAGTCTTCGTCTGGGTGGACGAGTGGCCGTCCGGCTGCTCCCGACAGGTCGAGGTTCCAACTCAGCACGAGGGAGGCGGAGATCATGGACCACATCGCGTCCGGCATGAACAACCAGCAGATCGCCGCCACGTGCTTCATCAGCGAGAAGACGGTCAAGAACCACATCAACCGCATCTTCGCGAAGCTCCACAGCACCAGTCGCTCGGAGGCCGCCGCCAAGTGGCTGGGCACGGCCCCGGGTTCGGGTCGAGGGCTGGGGTGACCTGCGATGACCGTACGGGGGGGTAGGGGGCTGGGCCTGCGGGCCCAGGTCGCCGACGTGCAGTCCCGAAGTGGTGGTTGGGCCTCGGTTTGGGCCCGTGATTGGGCCCTGGGACCCTCTGGTGGACCGGGTGTTCCGCCGTACGTTTCTCGTGTCGAAAGCGGCACCGGCAAGGAGGAAGCCGGTAACGCGAACGGCACAGAGACTCAGCAGTCGGCCGGTGAGCGGCCGGCCGAACCCGGAGGGGAACACCATGAGCGACCTGATGCTGAAGACCGCCGTTGCGACCAAGGTCCGCGTGAACGGCTGGAAGAACACCACGGTCGAGGCGATGCAGCGCCGCGCCGGCGACAAGGGTCAGACCGCGGTCGAGTACCTGGGCATCATTGCGGTGGTCGTGGCGATCGTTCTGGCGATCACCGGTACGGATCTCGGTCAGACGATCCTGGACAAGATCAAGGCGCAGATCGCCAAGGTCGCTCCTTGATGCGAGGTCGCCGGTACGGCGATGCAGGGCAGGCCTTCCCCATCTACATCACGGTGGTGGGGGGCCTGCTCTTTCTTGCGTTCGCCTACTTCGCGGTCGGCCAGGCCGCGGCGAATCGGAACGGTGCTCAGACGGCCGCCGATGCGGCGGCACTCGCGGCGGCACAGGAAACCCGGGACCAACTTGCCGGCATGTGGGTGGACAACGTACTCGACCCCACCCAATGGCAGGACATCCTCAACGGCAACAAGGCGGTGCTGAACGGCTGCCCACGCGCAGACCAGCTGGCGGCTCAGAACGACGCGCATGTGGATGGCCCCACCGGCGGCTGCCAGCCGAGCTTGGTGCCCCTGAGCTACACGGTCTTTGTGAAGGCCGACAAGCCTGTTGGGGAGTCCATCGTCCCCGGCACGGAGAACCATTACGCGCATGCGCACGCCACTGCCGTGATCGAATCGCTCTGCACATTCAAGCCTCCGGCCGAGGATGCCGGTGCCGACGTGCTGCCGCGGCTCTCCTGCAAGGACAGGGACTGGGACCTGGACCCGGACGACCTCACCGATCTGCCCGGACCCGAAGACCTCTTCGACGTCCATCTGGCCGACTGACAAGCGAACGACGAGTGGAGAAGGAAACAGAGTCATGAGCATTCGGTTCACTACGAAGGCCCGCAGGGGGATGGTCGCGTTGACCGTTGCGGCCGGTCTGGCCCTCGGCGTGGCCGGTTGCGGCGGGGGCGGCGACGACAAGAAGCCGGATGCCTCTGCCTCCGCCTCCAAGGGCGGCGGGTCCAACCCGAGTGCTCAGGAAGGGCAGTCGGACACGCCGTTGGCCGAACTGAAGGGGCCCAACAGCCTGCTCCTTCAGATCACCTCCGCCAAGCGGGACTCCGGCGGCTTCGTCACGGTGAACGCCACCATGAAGAACGACGGCGGGGACAGCGTCGTCATCCCTTCCAACCTCAGCGGCAATGAGACCGAGATCATCAGGAACGGCAGTTCACTCGGTGGCGCCACGCTCGTGGACTCCAAGGGGAAGAAGCGCTACTACGTACTCCGCGACACGGATGGCCGCCCCCTGACCACCACCGGGCTGCCCACCCTGAAGGCCGGCGAGTCCATCCCGGTGTTCATGCAGTTCCCGTCACCGCCGACCAGCACGACCGACGTCGATTTCCAACTGCCGGGCTTCGCCACCGCCTCCATCCAGATCTCCGGGTGAGGCTCATCATGACCGTCACCACAACCCGGCCGGGGGTTCCCCGGCTTGCCCTGACCCTGACTGCCGCCTCGGTCATGGTCGCCGCCAACCTTTTCGGCGCCGTCGTTGCCCACGCGGACGAAAGCCCAAGTGTCCCCCCAGGCACCGAGGCGAGTGCCTCGGCGCCCGTCAAAGTGGACCCCAATGACCCGGACCTGAAACTGCCGGACGGCGCAACTCTCGCCGACCCCAAAGTCCTCGACATCAAATCCGTCGTAGAAGACCAAAGCGGCGACGAACGCCGCGAAGATACCAACTCCGACGTCAAGTTCGCCCTCCAGGCCGAGGTCCTCTTCAGCAAGGACAGCGCGAAACTCAGCGGCGAGGCCAAGTCCCGTATCTCCGCGATCGCCGACGAGATCAAGAACCAGAACGCGACCAAGGTCAGGGTCTTCGGCTTCACGGACAACCTGGGCTCGTCAGCCCACGGCGACGTCCTGTCCAAGCAGCGCGCGGACGCCGTACAGGGGGTCCTCGAGCAGGAGTTGAACGACGCGAACATCACCTTCGAGGTCCGCGGCTACGGCGAGCAGTACCCCATCGCCGACAACTCCACGGAGGCGGGCCGCAAGAAGAACCGCCGGGTGGAGGTCAGCTTCCCGCGCACGGAGAGCTGACCGACAACTCTCGGATGCCATGGGCCCGTTCGCGCAAACACCGGCGGGGACGGGCCGGCGTCAATCTCGGTATGAGGGAGTATGCGTGGCGCATACTCCCGATACTCCCGACGCCATGATCCGCGCGCCAGCAGAAGTCCGCGACCAGCTCACCGCCGCCGCGGAGGCACGCGGCGTCAGGCGTGCGTGAGAGGCCCGCTGTCCGGTGACCGATCGTGAGCTCGCAGCAGGAGTCATGGGGGCTTGCCTCTGCTGCGTCGCGCATCGGCAACTCCCTGAGAGTGAAGCATGCGTTGGCACACGGCATCGTTCCACCAGGCCGTTCGTCGTGGTCCGTGTGAGTGTGGTGGGTCACTCGAGACGCATCGACCGACTACGTGACGTGCATGAGATTCCGTACGAATCGGTAGATTGCGCGCCCTAGTTGGTTGCATCTTGCCGGAATCCCAATTGGTGTCCTCATGGGCCCCACGGATAACGTTGGTTCGCTTGAGTTAACCCCCCACCTCAACGGGAGTCCAAAGTGAACCGCCCCGCCCGGCTCGTAACGGCCGTGCTCACCGCATCCGCGGCCCTGCTGCTGAACGCCTGTGGCTCGGGAGGAGACGACGACAAGTCTCCGGACAAGATCGAGGGGGCGGACGCCGGAGGAGCGAAGGCATCGGTGAGTGCCTCTCCCTCTGCATCGCCGGGCGGCGTCAAGCGGCCGGAGATCACGCTCCCCAAGACGTTCCAGGCAAACTTCGAGAGCTGGACGAACAGCGACGCGAAGCTGCAGGCCATCCTGAACGATGGACGCGAGGAGCTGCGGGCGAAGTACGCCGCCATCATCGAAGGGACCCCGGATTCCGACGCGGTGGCGTTCTACAACTCGGATTCGACCCTGGCGACCGCCCGTAAATGGATCAAGCAGTTCACTGACTCCGATGACGGCATCATCGGCAGCGTCAGGGTCTTCAAGCCCCAACCTCTGATCAGCGACACGGGCTCGGGCGTGCTCTTCTACTGCGTGGATGAGCGACAGGCCTCCACGAAGAACCGTAAGACCGGCAAGGTCGTCAACACTCCGGACAGGCCTGAATCGCTGATCCAGTACCGGCTCCGGCTGGACAAGAACGCGCACGGCGTGTGGAAGATCACGTCCCTGACCACGGTCCCCGGGGCGTGCAGCTGATGCGTGGAGTTGCAAAGGCGTGTGCTCTGGCCGGTGTCTCGGTCTGCGCTTTGCTGGGCTCTTCCACCACGGCTCGCGCCATTGGCGACAATGACAGCCAGGCACCGTCGTCTTCCAAGGGTTCCGGCGATAGGTCCGGCAGCACGCTGACCGCGTCGGCCACCGCTACCCACATCAAAGTCACCCAAATCGGTGGCGGCGCCTCTGGCCGTTCCGCCAAGCCGCTGGCCCCGGTGGACCCCAACTGGCGGCCCCCGGCGTGCTGGTACGAGCCGGTGGCCGCGCCCCAGGGTCTGAAGGACGCCGTGGACCGCCTGAAGAAGGGCGGGGACCTGGTGCCCGTCACTCCCACGCTCAGCTGGGGCGAGGAGCTGATGGTGGACCATTACGAAAAGGGCAAGGCGGAGTCCGGCAGCGGAGACGGCTACACGAACTACAACCTCGGCAAGGACGGCCGGTTCTGGCGCGGGGTGATCAACAAGAATCGCGAGAACGACCCCGAGTCCGCCGTCTGCGAACGGACCCTGTTCTGGCAGAACGCCGGCACCCTCCCGGACGACAAGCACGCTCCCACTCCGGATGTACTGGCCGCCTACGCCTACGGCAGGATCAATGTCCCCTCGACCAGGGTCGAGCTGAAGCCGGCCGCGAAGTCAACGGTGAACGCTCCGACTTGGGTCTGGCTGGACAAGGGCACGTTCAAGGAGGTCAGGGTCCGCGCCGAACTGGCTGACGCCGGTGTGTGGGCGCAGACCATGGCCAAGCCGGTCGCCCTTCACCTCGACCCGGGCACGGAAGAAGCCAAGACCCTCCCCGCCTCTGGCAACTGCGGGATCAACGATGACGGCAGCATCGGCACCCCGTACACGAAGGGCGACGCCGGCAAGACCCCGCCGTGCGGCATCACGTATCTACGCGCGAGCAACGGCCAGCCGTACAAGCTGAAGGCGTCGATCACCTGGCAGATTTCCTGGGAAGGCTCCGGCGGCGCGAAGGGCGACCTGCCGGACGGCACCTTCGAGACGGCCCAAGACATGACGGTCCAGGAGATCCAGGCCGTCAACCGCTGATTTTGATCCGTGAGGAGCAGGCATGTCGAAGGGATCGGATCTCCAGGTCGACTACGACCTGTTGGCCACGAGCGCGAAACAACTCGCCCAGATCCGCCGTAAGTTCAAGGGCCTGGAGGACTGGAAACAAGAGATCAGTTCCTTCCTCGGCGATAGCCGTGTTCAGAGCGCCATGAGGGACTTTGTGGACAACTGGGACAACAACCGCAAGCGGCTGGTCGAGGAGATCGAGGAGGTCGGAAAGATGGTCAAGACGACCAGCGACGCCTTCAAGGGCCTCGACGACGACCTGGCCAGGACCGCCAACGGCAAGAAGTAGCAGCACCTCATTCACCGACACGCCCACAACATTTCGCAGGGGGAGCGACCATGGCGCGGCCGACCGACTGGGCGCCGCTCGCTGAAGCCGATCCCGTTCCGGGCGATCCGGAAGGGATTCGGCGCGAGGTCACGCACATGAAGAAGGTGGCCGAGAAGCTGCGCACGCAGGCCGCCGCCATGGAGGCGATGGCCGACTGCGACGGCTTGAAGGGCAAATACGCGGACGCCCTTGCCGACAAGGCGCGCGGACTCGGACGTCGTCTGGACCTCGCCGAGGACCGCTACCGCGAGGTGAAGGGACACCTCGGCCACTGGGCGACCGACATGGAGACCGCCCAGAAGAAGGCGGACCGGGCGTTGGACGACGCCAAGGACGCCCAGCGGATCCTGGACAAGCGCAAGCCGGACCACGATGCGAAGAAGACTTCCGACCAGGACGCCGGATCCGACGATCCGGCAGTCAAGCGGGCCGAGGAGGATCTGGACGCAGCCCGCCGGAAGCTGAATTCGGCGATCACCTTCTACGGCGATCAAGCGGACCACTGGGCAAGCAAGATCCGATCGTCGATCGACGACGACATGGAGGACAACTGGTGGAACGATCTCAAAGCGTGGGCAGGCGGGGACTGGCTGGGAGACCTGGCCGAGTGGTTGAGCGACATCACCTCCGTGCTCTCCATCATCGCGATCTTCTTCCCGGCCGTCGGTGTGGTAGTCGGCATCCTCACGGGAATCGTCATGGCCATCCACCTCATTCAGGCGCTGACCGGCAATGGTTCCTGGTTCGACGTCCTCACCGATATCGCGGCGTTCAAGATGGCCCGTAACGGAATCAAGGCGGCCAAGGCCGTCAAGAGTTTGCAGAAGGAGGCCCGGGGGATCTCAGAGGGACTGGCCAGGGCCCAGACCAGGCGAGCAGCCACGCGCGCCAACGCGGCAAGCAGAAGAGGCGGCGGTCCGCTTGCTCGGATGCACCGGGTCCGGGAGAACGCGGCGGGGCGTGCTGCGGGCAGGCAGGTTCACGAAGAGCCCATGCCCGAGCTGACGAGAAAGGAAAAACTCCTCGCCCTCGGCGACCGGGACACCTCGAAGCAGGCGAAGGACATCCGCCGATGGCAGAACCAGTACCCCGACAATCCGCGACTGGGCACCACCGCCACAGAAGCAAATCGTCAACTGGGAGTTGCCCGAGCGACCTGGGGAGCAAGTACCGCTCTCGACGCCGCCGGTCGAATCGGCGACGAGTACTCGTCCACCTATACGAACGCCAAGGGGCACATGACAGCCCCGGTACTGGGACTGGGGTCGCAATGGTGAGGTTCAAGCCGGTCAAGCGGGGAGCGGGGGACTCCGCGAACGCCCGTTCGCAGAAGGCGCGCCAAGCGCAAGGGCGTGTTCGTGCCACAGGACCGCATCATCCTCGTCTGTCCAGGCGGGGCGCTGATGAGGGGGCCACGCCCAACTCCTCTGGTATCACCGGTATGGGGCGAAGCGAGGCGGACGAGGAAGACGAGAGGTTCTTCAAGCTCGCGGTGAGGATGCGTTACGTGCTCGTCGCTGTAGCTGCGTTCACCCTTCTGTGGTTCCTGCCTGCGTTCAGAGGCGCGACGTTGGCGGGCTGGGAGATCCCGATGCCCACCTGGTGGACCGATATCGCGGCAATCACCCCGCTGTTGGCGCTGGTCCTGTTCCGGGAGCCGGCGGCCAGGAGGAGCGGCGTAACCGTTGAATTCGACCTCAGGATCATCAGTGGCCTCTACCTCTTCATGGCAGTGGCTGGAGCGGTAAATGAGGGGATCTGGCTGCTCCTGCCCGCCATTGTCTTCAGCACCGCTGTGTTTGCAGGCATCTGGTACACGAACAGGCAGGCACGTATTCGTGGCTGAGCCGACATCACCCCCTACTGGCTACCGCCTCCTCCTGCCCTCCGACTGGATCCAGGTCCCCTTGCGGCATGGCAACACTGAGGAGACTGTGCGTTCCATCGTCAGCGCGGCCTTCGCCCGCGTGCCGACTGACGTACCCCGCGACAAACTGACTCCACTCCGGCTGGAGTTGGAGCGGCGGCTTCGAGCAGCGGTGGTCGAGGCCCACAAGGCCAAAGCAGTGCAGCTTTACCTACCCATGCGACTGTCGGGCGACGTGAATCTGGGTGCGTCGATCATCGTCTCCGAAGCGTTGCTTCCCGCACGCACCGGCTCGGTCGGCACCCCCGGTCAAGGAGCTGATCCGGCGGAGATCGCCGTGCAGTTGCTCTCCGGACGGGCGGGCGACATGGACGTGAGCAGCGGTGAGATCGACGGCGCGCTGGTGGTCCGCCGAGAACGTGTGGCACCCGCGGCTGCGGGCGAAGGAGTCGAGTCGGCCGCCCGAAGAGTCGACTACTTCGTGTCCGTTCCTGGCGATCCGGGCCGCTGGTTCGTTGCCGCGTTCTCCACTATCGGGGCCGGAGACCCGCGGGACGATCTCGCCGACGCCATGGTCGAGTGGTTCGACGCGTTGATGACGACCTTCCGCTGGAGCTGGACGTGACCGACGACCACGTGCATCTGGAGCACGAGTTCGACCTCGATATCACCTACGATCCGAGCCTCTGGTTGGAGCTCCCGCCGCGTTGGGAGACGGAGACCTGGCAGGACATCGACGCATGGGCGAGCGAGTGTGCCGAACTGTTGTGGAGGTCGCACGGGAACGATCCGGGCCCGTCGGGGCTTCCGTTCCTCACCGAAACGCTGCGCCGGTGTGCTGAAGCCTTCTCGCCGGAAGACTTCGCCACGCGGGTGCTGCTGCATGTATGGGACCCGGTGAGCATGCCGCTGCCGCTTTTCGCTTCTGTCGAGCCGGCGCAAGGCGAGCGCGATGCGATACTCCGGACCTTGGTCCTGGCGGCGGACCCCGACGCCGTCGAGCCCCCGGTCGTCGAGCCCCATCGAGCCGAATTGGTCGGTGACGGGCTCCGTTCCTTCCGCTACGTGAGCCAGGAGGATGCCAATGAGCTCTTGGCAGGCCTGCGTTACGCGTGGCGTGACGACGAGGCCGGCGCCGACGTGCTGCTGCGCACGGTGACGGATCACGTCGTCGAACTAATGCGGGCCACTGAGGACATCGAGAAACTCACGCACAGAATCCAGGTCCGAATCTGGGATCTCGAACCGACAGGTGAGATCCTGCCGGGCGCGGAGTCGTAGAGCACGGGGTGCAGTTGGCAGCGCGGCCCGCGCCTGGACGTCGCTCTGGACATGGGCTGTCATCGGTCAGATCCTCTGGCGCTGGTCTGCCTCGGGAGCCTGCTCCTGATCCTGGGCCCGCAATGGCCGGTGCGGCTCTGCTTCGCTCCCTGGAGTTCTCTCGGTCCCCGGGTCTCGACGCCTTTTCCTCTTGTACCAACACCCCACCGAGGACTCACGCCTGCTGAGATGCCGTCGGCCTTCCTCCGGTTTGCGATGACCCTCGCGTCACTCCTCCGGGCGATGGCTTCTGTGCGAGTTTCGAAGTAGCTTCAAAGTCATGGCTACTGAGAACGCCGCTGTGAACTTCTCCGAACTGGTCAACAAGAACAAGCAGACGCTCGCCCGGCTCAAGGAATCCCCACGGCTGTTGCTGCACCGCAGAGACGGGGAGGATCTGGTCCTCACCACCGCGGCGCGGGCCGAGCAGGACCAGACCGTGGTGTCTGCTGCCACCCGCATGCTGGCCGCGATGGCGCGCCGCGAGCCCGGCAGTATGGAGCTGCTCCTGGACATACTGCCGGACGCCTTTCCCTGGGTTCGTTTTCTGCCCGAGAGCGACGTCCACGCCTTTGCCGTCGAACTGGTCGACACCATGCGAGCCGCCGACTCCGTCGGCAACAGCGCCTCCGTGGCCCAGTTGCTCATCGCCTGGCAGCACACCGCCGAGGTCCACTCCGACCCCGAACTGCTGTCAGCGCTGACCAGAGACCACGGTGAGGACTACGGTCAGGCGCCCGACCCGCGGGACACGGCATGAGCGTGGGTCGCGGTGACCGCGCCGCACCGCCGGCCCCGGACGGCCACTGGGAAGTCCGCTTCGCCGATGCAGCCTCGGCCAAGGGGTGGGAGAACCTTTGCCGACAGGCCCGCGAGAACACCTACCGCGCCTGGGTCGCAATGCGCCAGGACCCCAGGCCGGCCACCGAGACACCCCGCCACCACCGACTCAAGGGCAGCCTCGCTCACGGCATGCACCGGGGACAGACCTGCGAGCAGTGGCAGATCGAGGTCACCGGCGGAGGACGGATCTGGTATCTCCTGGACATCGCCCGCGACACCTGCTGGATCACTTTCGCAGGCACCGGACACCCTCGCGCCACAGACCGCACCTGAGCCCGCGGCTCCGTGGCGGGATCTTCGAAGCGGGGGCCGCAGAGATGATTGGGCACCGATTTGGGCCCCCAGACCCATCCCACCCAGCCACCCCCTCCCTACCGTCGAACCCTGTCGTGAACCAACGGCGGGGGAACCGGCTGGAGTTGCGCGGAATCGCGTGAACGTGCCGTCCCTCCCGGGGAGTTGAGGAGGGGGCGGGCATGGCTTCGATCGGGGGAGTGTCGGATTCCGGGGCCGTTGGGCCTACGTGGCAGGGCGGGCGTCGGAACATGCCCGCCTCCCTCGCCTCCGCCCTGGTCCTCACCCACGCCCTCTTCGCGTTCACGATCGTCGGTGGGCTCGGTCTACTCCTCACCGTCACCTCCTACGACGCCCTCGACGGCGAAGTACTGGCCCTCATCGCCTACGCCGCCGCGCCCGGCACCCTCGGCTGGTGGCTGGCCCGGCGCAGCTGGGAGGGCGGGGTCCGGGTCTGGGGCGGGCTGGTCGCCGTACAGGTCTGGCTGATCCTCAGCGGTGTCGCCAACCTCGTCGCGGGATCCGCCCGCGGCGGCATGCAGCTCGTCCTGCCCGTCCTCATCCTCTGCTTCCTGCTCCGCTCCGAGAGCCGCCGCTGGTACGAGCTCCCCGAACTGGACCGCGCCGAGCACCGCCCCTTCTCCCTGGCCCGCATGATCCGCTGGCGCCGGGACGAGGGGCAGACCGCGATCGAGTACGCCGGTCTCGTCGCCATCGTCGCCGCGATCGTCACGGCGCTGCTCGTCAGCGGGCTCGGTACCCAGATCTACGGCGGTATCGAGGCGCAGATCTGCAAGGTCGCCGGCATGGGCTGCCCGGCCCCGTCGGGCGGCGGCACGGACGTCAACGCCGGGAAGGGCGACACCGGCGGGGCCACGGCGGGCAACGGCAGCACGAACGGGGGTACCGGCGGCGACGACCCCGCGGGCGACCCCCGGACCACCGACGACAACGACAACGAGCCCACGGACGGCGACACCGGAGACAAGAAGGACGACAAGAAGGACGACAAGGGCGACAAGGGCGACAAGGGCGACGAGAAGGACGACGGCTGTTTCTCCGGCTTCGGTGCCTTCTTCGGCTGTGCCGGCAACCAGATCAAGCAGGTCGGTGAAGGACTGTTCGTCGACGGCGTCTGGGGCGACCTCACCGGCATCTACGACATGGTCCGCCACCCCCTCGACACGCTCAGCGGCATCGGCGACTACGGCAAGCAGCTCGGCAGCGACTGGATGGACAACTCCAAGGACGCCCGCGACAAATGGTCCAAGGGCGACTACCTGGGCGCCGTACTGGGCTGGGGCGGTGCCTCGCTGAAGACCGGCGGGACCGTCCTCTACGACATGTTCATCGGCGACGACGTGGCCGACCAGTGGAACAACGGCAACAAGACCCGCGCCGTCACGACCGTCCTGTGGAACGTCGGCTCGCTCTTCATCCCCGGCTACGACGTCGGAAAGGTCGTCGAGAAGATCGGCGTACTCGGCAAGCTGGGCAAGTTGGGCAAGCTCGCGGAGAAGGCGGGCAAGGCGGCCGAGGACGCCAAGAGGGCGGCCAAGGCCGGTGACGTGGCGGGCGCGGAGAAGGCCGCGAAGGAGGCCGACGACGCGGCCGAGGAGGCGGAGCAGAAGGCCAGGAAGACCGGCTGCACGATCTCCGCGCCGAGCCGCAGGATCCCGTACGACGACACGGCACCGGACGGCAGGGGCACATTCACCGGCTCCTCCGGCACGGGCACCGCCGTCCTGGCCGCCGGCGGCTCCCCCTACGTCGTACTCGCCGAGGACGGCTGCGACGAGGACGCCAAGGAGGAGGCCGAGGAGGCCCGTAAGCAGGCCGACGAGGCGGACAAGGCGGCGGACCGGTGGCAGGCGGGGGACGACGTTCCCGGCCCGGCGGGCGGGAAGACGCTGAGGTTCCCCAACAAGAGGCACACCGTCGGCGGAGCGGGCAGCGGTCAGGTCAAGGAACGCAACACCGTGATCCTGCGCGGGAACGAGGATCTGGTCCGCGAGGACATCGAGGCGATCGCGAAGGGCCGCGCCAAGCTCCTGCCGGACGGAAACACGTACGAGATCAACGGCCGCCAGTACGGAGTCGAGGACACCGGCACGGTCTTCCCCAAGTCCGGGCCCGGCTTGGTCGACATGGACCGTATTGAATACGCTGCCCTGAAGGAGATCGTGCGGAACAAGGGCGATCTCAGCAAATCGCAGCAACTGCAGCGCGATCCCAAGTTCGTCAACAACCCGGACAAGGTCGCGAAGGCCAAGCAGGTGTACGACGGGACGTACAAGTGATCGCGAATCTCTTCACCGTCGCGGAACTGGAGCCGTCCGCCCTCCGCAGCGCACTGGCCGAGTTCCTGGCCGTACCGGACCTGGCGGTCGACGTCGCCGACACGGACGGAGACCAGGAAGCGCGACGGTGGGACGCACCCGTCCTGTGCACCTACCGTGTACTGCCGCTCGGCGACCTGGCGTTGGAGCTCGACATCCACGTGGCGGACGGGACGGCCGGTGCCCTCACGGAGACCGGTCTCGCGCAGGGCCTCGCGGTGCGGACGGCCACCTCGGTCCTCCACCCCGCCCTGGACCTCGACCTGCCCAGCGCCTACTGGGTCGCGACCGCGGACGGACGTGCCGTGCGCTGCCGGCTGGAGGCGATCGACTCCGACGAGGACACGACGTACCGGGTCGACGTGGTGGAGGAGAAGGTCGCCGATCTCCCTCGCGCGAGGGTGGAGGTCCTGCCGGAGGTCATCGAGTACGAACACATCGCAACGCCCGTCTCCGACGCCTTCCTCGCCACGTATCCGACGGGCACGACGGCGAGCGTCGAAGGACGTGTCCACTACTGCCTGCGTGTGTGGGAACGGCTCGTTCAGCGTCTGGCGACGGCCCAGTGGGGTCCCGCCGGGCGGTACGACAGGGCCCTCTTCCAACGTGACCTGCGGGCCCGCGACGACCTGGCGCAACTCGTGACCGAGGTCGACGACGACCATGCGGAGGGCCTGCGCACCGTCCTGGCCCACCTGGACGCCGACTTCCGCACCTGGACCGAGCCGGGCGCGCAGGAGGAAACCGCACGGTGGTGGCGGCAGAGGACCCCGAGTCCGAGGAGCATTCCCTGGTGACCCGAAGCACGGCCCGCGATGTGCCCTGGAGCCGTGTCGAGGAAGTCCTGCGGCAGCGATACGTCACGGACGTCCTGGTCCCGGGTCGAATCGACCGGGACGGGACGATTCCCTGGTTCGCCCCGCAGCCGCTCGTCGTCTTCGTTCTGCTCGACGAGGGAGCCCTACGGCTGGAGTCGGTCGGCGGGTATGGCTGCTTGGAGGTCCGGGTCGTGGACTCGGTCACTCTGGACGGCGTCGAGCTCTTCGCGGACATCGAGGAAGCAGGGGACGAACTCGCCCTCGCCCTCGCCTCTCAGGGCGAACAGCTCTTCGGCGACAGCTGGGAACGCCTACGCTGCACCACCGTCCGCCCCTTCACGGGCGCCGGCTCGAACCCCGCCGAGGGCGTCCTCAAGTGCCTCGCCCTCGAACTCGAGTCCCGCTACTGGCTCTTCTTCGACCCGACCTGGACCTTCGGCATCAGAATCGGCAACGCCGAGGACATGCGTCGCTGGGAGCAGGAGAACGGGCACGGGGAGAAACAGTGACCGCGCGAGCGGGCGAGACATTCGACGTGACCCGCCGTCAGGGCTTCGTCATCGGGCCCCGGTGGGAGGGCGAAGCCCGGACCGGCGTATACGGGTCGGAGTGGAACGATCGGAGTGGAACGAGACGGAGGAGGCGGCGCAGCAACAACTGACCTCCCTCGTCCTCGCCGTACTGCTCCGCAGAGTCCAAGCCGGGCTCAGGGGACGTCGACCGCCACCTCCACCCGCGCCCCGGCCCGCAGCCCCCAGCCGGCCATCACCCCTGCCTCGGCCTCCAGCACATGCCGCGAACGGAAGCGCGGCAGTCCCAACCGCCAAGGCTTCATGGTGTGTACGGCGATGACGCCGAGGTCGCGGTCGACGTACGCGACGTCGATCGGCATCCGCATCCGAAACGTGTGCACGCTGTTGGCGGGCGACAGCAGGATCGCCCCGTCGACGGAGTCCCGCCCCAACAACCCTTTCGTACGGGCGCGGTAGGACGTCGCGATCTCCAGCGGAACGGCGACCACGCTCGCCCCGCCCGCACCGTGCACGATCAACTTCCCCCGCCCGTCCTGCCATCGCCGTCCCATACCGAGCCACCTTCCGTTGACGCTGCCGCCCGCCGGGCGAACCGAACGTATCCGCACGGGAGTGGGCCCCACATGGGCCCAGGGACCCATGCCGTCCCGCCCGCACCGGGCATAGGGTCCCGCCGTGCGCACACTCCTCACCCTCGTGGCGGCCCTGTGGGGCGCGGGAACGGGCGTCCTCCTGCCCCGCGCGGCCCACCGCTTCTCGGTCGACCCGGACCGACCGTGGAGCGACCACTGCCCGGGCGGCCACCGAATCACAGGCGCATTCGCCGGCTGGCTGGGCAGGGCGAACTGCAGCCAGGGCGAGGAGACGGAGCAGTGCGGCCCGTACGGCCCGAGCACGGTGACCGTCTCCACGACAACGGGCCTCACCTGCGCGGCACTTGCCGCCGCAACCGGCCCCCACCCCGAGACCGCGGTCTGGCTCCTCGCCACCCCCGTCGCCGTCCTCCTGGCCCTGATCGACTACCGGGTCCACCGCCTCCCGGACGCCCTGACCCTCCCCCTGGCAGCAGGAACCGCCGCCCTCCTGGGCATCGCCTCCGCCCTCCCCTCCACCACGGGCTCCTGGCCGGGCGCCCTCCTCGGTGGCCTGAGCCTGGGCGCCGCGTACCTTCTCCTCTTCCTCATCAACCCCTCCGGCATGGGCTTCGGCGACGTAAAACTCGCCCTGTCCCTCGGCACGGCCCTCGGCTGGTACGGCTGGCAGATCCTCCTGACCGGCGCCTTCGCGGGTCTCCTCTACGGTGCCCTGTACGGCCTCGGCATGGTGGTACTGCGCCGGGCGGGCCGCAAGTCGGCGATTCCACTGGGGCCGTTCATGATCGGCGGGGCGTTCACGGGGCTGGTGCTGGGGGCTTTCGCTGCCGGATGACGGCGCGGCCACGGCCGCCCTGTCTACGAGGGTCATGGCCGACTACTGGCCCACCCGCCGACGCCGACGCCGACCCCTACGCCCCCGCCTTGTTCGCCGAGTTCGCCGAGTTCGCCGAGTTCGCCGAGTTCGCCGAGTTCGCTGAGTTCGCCGGGATCGGGCGGGACCCGCCGAGTGTCGTACCCAACGAGGTCAGGGCGCTCAAGGAGCGGTCGGGCGGGGATCTCGCGCTCGGTGGGGCCGTGATCGCCGCGGATTTCCTGCGGCTCGGGCTCGTCGACGAGTACCGGGTGTACGTCCATCCCCGCTGGTCGGGCGCGGCACGAGGCCCTTTCCGCAGGCCGGCATCGCCGCGTCCCTGCGCCTCGTGGAGAGTCATGTGTTCGGGAACGGGGTCGTGCTGCTGCGATACGACCGATACGACCGGGACGACCGGGATGACAAGGACGGCAGCGCATAAAGGTGTTGTCCGGTTCGTTCCCGTGCGGGTAGGAAGGCGTCATGACTGGACTCGGTGCTGTGTTCCGACCTCAACTGCCTCCCGAGCGCCTGCGGGACGTCGCCCGTCTCGCCGACGAGAGCGGGCTCGAGGAGCTCTGGCTCTGGGAGGACTGTTTCCGGGAGGGCGGGATCTCCACCGCCGCTGCCGCCCTCGCCTGGACCGAGCGGGTGCGGGTCGGCGTCGGGCTGCTGCCCGTGCCCCTGCGGAACGTCGCCATCACCGCCATGGAGATCGCCGCTCTGCACCGGATGTTCCCCGGGCGCCCCGTCGTCGGCATCGGGCACGGCGTACAGGACTGGATGGGGCAGGTCGGGGCGCGCGTCGAGTCGCCGGTCACCCTGCTGCGGGAGCATCTCCTCGCGCTGCGCGCCCTGTTGGGCGGGGAGCGCCTCACCACCAGTGGGCGGTACGTCCGCCTCGACGACGTCGCGCTCGACTGGCCGCCCGCCGGGCCCGTGCCCGTCGTCGCCGGCGCCACCGGGCCCCGTTCGCTGCGGCTGGCCGGGGAGGCGGCCGACGGCACCATCCTCACCGCGTCCACCACCGCGGACGGCGTACGGCAGGCACGTCAACTCATCCAGCAGGGGCGGGAGTCGGCCGGCCGCACCGACCCGCATGACGTCGTCGTCTACCTGCTCACCGCCACCGGACCCGACGCCGCCGCCCGGCTCCGCGCCGAACTCGTCGACGAGGGGCTCGAGTCCGTCCCGGAGCTCGGGGTCGCCGGAGACGCCGGGGCCGTCGCGAAGGCCGTCCAGCGGCTCGCCGAGGCCGGGGCCGACCGGGTGATCCTCCAGCCGACGGGGGACGAGCCCGACCCGGAGGGCTTCGTGCGGTTCGTGGCGGAAGAGGTTCGACCCCTCGTGCCGTGAAACACGTGAGGGCCCACCCCGTGACCGCAATGGCCGAAGTCCCGTGAACGAGCCGCTGCCCGCCCCCTGGCGCCTCCCCTTCGAGCTCGCCCGGGAAGCCTTCCGGGCGGGCAGCCGGCCCGTCGGCGCGGTCGTCGTCGACGCCGCGGGGGAGGTCGTCGCCACCGGGCGCAACCGGAGCCAGGAATCAGTCGCCCCGCCCGGGCAGCTCGCCGGCACCGACATCGCCCACGCCGAGATCAACGCCCTCGCCCGGCTCCCGGCCGGCCGCCGCCCCGACGGCCACCGGCTCCACACCACCCTCGGACCCTGCCTGCTGTCCAGCAGCGCCCTCATCCACAGCCATGTCCGCCATGTCGTGTACGCCGCACCCGATCCGCTCTGGCGTGGCATCGAGGACGTACCCGGCGTCGGCGGACTGATCGCCGACCGCTGGGCACGGCGGGAAGGACCCGTCGAGGGGCCGCTCGCCACGTTCGGCGCACTGCTCATGCAGCTGTGGGGCGTGCTCCACAACCCGGACGGGGCCGACCCCACCGCCACCCGCACAGCCCGCCCCTGCCTCGCAGCAGCCGACGGCCTCCTCGAAGCCCCGACGGCCCAGGCGGCGTACGACCTCCTCCGGCCCCACCTCTGACAGGACCGATCACCCCATGCCCCACAGCGAACTCCACCGCTTCGAAGACCTCGTGGCCGAAGGCGCCGCCGTCCCCACCGAAGGATGGGACTTCTCCTGGTTCGAGGGCCGGGCCACGGAGGAGCGGCCCTCGTGGGGGTACGCCGTCTCCCTGGCCGACCGGCTCGCCGCGGCCGGCGCCGCGCTGGACGTCCAGACCGGGGGAGGGGAGGTCCTCGACTTCGCGCTCGCCCGGGCCGCGAAGGCGCCGGTGCTGACCGCCGCGACCGAGGGCTGGCCGCCGAACGTCGCCAAGGCCACCGCCCTGCTCCGCCCCCGCGGCACGGTGGTCGTCGACGCCCCCGAGGACGCTCCGCTGCCCTTCGCGGACGGAGCCTTCGACCTCGTCAGCAGCCGGCACCCGGTGGCCCCGCACTGGACGGAGATCGCCCGCGTACTGTCACCCGGCGGCACCTATTTCGCCCAACACGTCGGCCCCGGCAGCGCGTTCGAGCTCGTCGAGCACTTCCTCGGGCCCCAGCCCGACCGGAACCTCGGCGCCCGCCACCCCGACAGCGAACGCGCCGCCGCCGAGGCCGCCGGCCTCGAGATCGTCGACCTGCGCGCCGAGCGGCTCCGCATGGAGTTCCACGACATCGCGGCCGTCGTCCACTTCCTCCGCAAGGTGATCTGGATGGTCCCCGATTTCACCGTCGAGACGTACGAGCCCCGACTCCGCGCCCTGCACGAGCAGATCACCGCCCACGGCCCCTTCGTCGCACACAGCACCCGCCACCTCGTCGACGCCCGCAAGCCGCACCACCGGTGAGCCCCGCGAGCCCAAGCCCGACGAGCCCTACGCGTGAGGCCCCGCCGTGACCTCCCCTACCACCAACTCCGCCTCCGCCTCCAGCACTTCACCCACCCGCTCCGCCTGCTCGCCCAACTCCCGTTCCTGCCGGGCCGTCAGCCGCCCGAGCGGCTCCACCGTCACGGTCGTACGACGTCCCCGGCGCCGCTGGTGCCAGACGCCCGCCACCACACCGTCCACCAGCAGCACCGGGTAGTTGCCCGCCTGCCCGCCCGCGAGCGCCCGCCGGTACGCGGCCCCCGGGAACAGCGACTCCCGGGGTTGCGCGGCGATGCCGTACGCATCGAAATACGGCAGCAGTCGGACCCCGCGCACCCGCCCCTCCGGGAACGCCGTGTCGCCCGCCGCGACCCACCGCCCGGGCGCTCCCTCGAAGACGACCTCTTCGATCGCCCCTTCCCCGGCCAGCCGCCCGAACAGCTCGGCGGACCAACCTCCCGGCGCCGCAAGCCACTTGGCGAAGTTCTGCGGGGTCGACGGGCCGTACGCACGCAGGTAGCGGCGGACGAGTTCGTGCAGCGCCTCGTCCGGTGGCACCGGGGTGAAGTGCGGCGGGCGGGTGTAGGTCACCCTGCGGCCCCGGTTCGGGCCGAAGCACAGCGCACCCGACTGGCCCGCCCGGTGCAGGACCTGCCGCCAGCGCGGCCACAGGTCCTGGAAGGCGGGCATCACCCGGTCGCCGGCCCAGGAGCCGGTGCGGGCGACGACCTCCTCGCCCAGTTCGTCGACGGTCAGACAGGCACCCTCGAGCGCGTCCCCGATCGCCGCCACGATCTGGCGCGCCTGCTCTTCGGTGACCCGGGCGCCCGGCGCGAACGGGCTCGCTCCGGACGGCACCGCGGGCAACGCCGAGCACCACAGGGGCAGTTCGCGTGCGGGGAGCAGATGCACGGTCCCGCGCGGGCCGTGCGTCTTCACCAACGAGCGGTCCTCCCACAGCGCGGCTCGCACGTCCGCCCTGGTCACGCCGTCCGCCCGCACCCCCACCGACACCTCAGCCGCCGACAGCACCTGCGCATGCGCGCCCAGCATCGCGCCGACGACTTCCGCGACCGGCGTGCCGCTCTCGGCGGGCGTGGCCAGGAACTGCCGTTCCAAGCGGCGCGCGCTCGTCTCGTTCCACGTGATCGTCGTGGTCATGCCTCGACGCTAGGCCGGAACCAGGTCAGAAGGTGTCCTACATGCAGACGCCCTTGGAAAACTCACACCCGCCTCCATGCCCCCGTACCGGACAATCGACGCATGAAGGGCAGATCGCATCCGCACATTCGCAGGTCGGATGCGGTTTCCGCATTGTTATCGAGGCCGACTCGCCTCGACCCCTGTCTCTCACGTAAGTTCAGACCAAGGTAATTCGCGTGAGCAAAGCTGCGCGGGCGGCACCGCGCAGTGGAGGGGGCTGCGCGGTGCCTTTCCTGCATCAGGGCCCGCGTCAACGTGCCGCGTCACCCGGCCGGGGGATGCGAGGGTGGCCGGGAATCCGCTGCGATTCGGCCATGAATCGGCCACGGAGCAGCGCGTCCGTGGCCACCCGCGCGTCGCCGTGCGATTTCGGAGAGTAGTTGTGGCACGCCGATGCACGCAGCATCACTTACGAAGGGTTATGGTGGAAACCCCCCCTCGGGCCGGTCCGTCTCCCCCCCACGGACCGGCCCGTTTTTCATGCCCGGACGAACGCCTCCTGGCCTGCGGCGCAGAGTCCGGGACATGTCAAGCGCGCAGCTGTCGCACGGTGGAATCCCCTGCGCCCGGCACCCGTTGGCGGCGGCCCGGTGCGGCAGGGGTAGGCTTCGCCTCCGGGGACCGTCATACGGAGATCCCGGACCGCCATACGGACAGGGCCCGCCCTCGGCCGAGCCGCCGAGCCCGGGCCGCGCCTGTCCGATCCGTACGGAGGGGCTGACAATCACGTGAACCTGCGCGACAAGCTGCGCGGCCTGCTGGTCAGGCTGTACGCACGCCGGGTGGAAGGTCACCTGGACCACGCTCAGGTGCCCAAGCACATCGGCGTCATCATGGACGGCAACCGGCGCTGGGCGAAGGCCTCTGGCTCCACCACCGTGCACGGTCACCGGGCCGGCGCCGAGAAGATCGAGGAGTTCCTCGGCTGGTGCAGCGAGACGGACGTCGAGGTCGTCACCCTCTGGCTGCTGTCGACGGACAACTTCGACCGGCCGCAGGAAGAGCTCGGCCCGCTGCTCGGGATCATCGAGGACGTCGTACGGACCCTTGCGGCGGACGGCCGCTGGCGGGTGCACCACGTCGGGACCCCCGACCTGCTGCCCTCCCAGATGCAGACCGCGCTGAAGGAGGCCGAGGAGTCCACCGCCGGTATCGACGGGATACTCGTCAACGTCGCCATCGGCTACGGCGGCCGCCAGGAGATCGCCGACGCCGTACGGTCGATGATGCTCGACGCCGCAGACAAGGGCACCTCGCTGGAGGAGCTCGCCGAGTCCGTCAGCGTCGACGCGATCGGCCGTCACCTCTACACCGGCGACCAGCCCGACCCCGACCTCGTGATCCGCACCAGCGGCGAGCAGCGGCTGTCCGGATTCATGCTGTGGCAGACCGCGCACTCCGAGTACTACTTCTGCGAGGTCTTCTGGCCGGCCTTCCGCAAGGTGGACTTTCTGCGCGCCCTGCGAGACTACGCGGCGCGACACCGGCGTTACGGCGGCTGACACACCGCACCCCCCTGAGCGGGCGCGAGTACCCCAATATGGGACGGATGTAACAAGGAGTTCACCAGGGCGCCGTCATTTGCGTCGGCATGGTGACGCATGTTCGAGGGCATAAGCCAGTCAGGTCGATGCCCGAACCACGGGTGTCGGATCTCAGCGGACGGCACGGGGCCGTCCGCCCGGGAGGCCCTTTGCACCAGCCCGATCGTGCGGTCACTGCACGGACGACAAGGCGGAGGGCCGGTTCTCGGCCCGTGCAATGCGGCCGACGACCGGCCCAGCTCCACTCCGTCGCTCCCCGACCTCATCCGAGGGGGTACGTCCTTCCGTGGTGACCAGCACAAAGCGCCACAAGCCAGACCGGCGCACCTATGTTCTCGACACCAGCGTTCTGCTGGCCGACCCGAACGCCCTGAGCCGCTTCGACGAGCACGAGGTCGTGCTCCCCATCGTCGTGGTCACGGAGCTGGAGGCGAAGCGGCACCATCCCGAACTCGGCTACTTCGCCCGGCAGGCCCTGCGTCTGCTCGACGAGTTCCGGGTGAAGCATGGCCGCCTCGACGCCCCCATCCCGATCGGGGAACTCGGCGGGACCGTACGTGTCGAGCTCAACCACTCGGACCCCAGCGTTCTGCCGACCGGCTACCGCCTGGGGGACAACGACTCCCGCATCCTCGCGGTCGCCCGCAATCTGCAGGCCGAGGGATTCGACGTCACCGTCGTCTCGAAGGATCTGCCGCTCAGGATCAAGGCCTCGTCCGTGGGTCTCCTCGCCGAGGAGTACCGCGCCGAACTCGCCATCACGGACTCCTCCGGCTGGACCGGAATGTCCGAACTGACTCTGCCCGCGGAGCAGGTGGACGTCCTCTTCGAGGAGGGGCACGTCTACGTTCCCGAGGCGGCCGACCTGCCCGTGCACACCGGTCTGACCATCCACTCCGAGCGCGGCAAGGCGCTCGGCAGGGTCACGGCCGAGGGCAACGTCCGCGTCGTGCGCGGCGATCGGGAGGCGTTCGGCATCAAGGGCCGCAGCGCCGAGCAGCGGATCGCGCTCGACCTGCTCCTCGACCCGGACGTCGGGATCGTCTCCATGGGCGGCCGGGCCGGCACCGGCAAGTCGGCGCTCGCGCTGTGCGCGGGTCTGGAAGCGGTGCTGGAGCGACGCCAGCACCAGAAGGTCATGGTCTTCCGGCCGTTGTACGCGGTCGGCGGGCAGGAGCTCGGCTATCTGCCCGGCTCCGAGGCCGAGAAGATGAGCCCCTGGGCGCAGGCGGTCTTCGACACGCTGTCCGCGGTCACCAGCCGCGAGGTCATCGAAGAGGTCACCGCGCGCGGGATGCTCGAGGTCCTTCCGCTCACCCACATCCGCGGACGCTCGCTGCACGACGCGTTCGTCATCGTGGACGAGGCGCAGTCACTGGAAAGGAATGTGCTTCTCACCGTTCTGTCCCGAATCGGCGCCAATTCACGGGTGGTTCTCACCCATGACGTGGCACAGAGGGACAATCTGCGCGTCGGTCGCTACGACGGTGTCGTCGCCGTCGTGGAAAAGCTGAAGGGGCACCCGCTCTTCGCGCACGTGACGCTGACCAGGTCCGAGAGGTCCCAGATCGCGGCCCTTGTGACCGAAATGCTCGAAGACGGCCAAATCTGAGGTGATCGGCCAAATCTGAGGTAATCCGGGCCAGTTGGCGCCGTTCCGCAAAGGCTGTGAGCCTAGCGGGGCGGCGCCTTCGCGTGTTGCGGTTTCTCAAAATCCCTTGGGTCAAACGGGATGTGAGCTTTCACACGCAACTCAGAATTGCCACCCGGCGTCCGGTTGCGGCAGAGTCTCACTCCTGTCAGGCCCCGCATACGACACACCTGTACCCCCAGCGGTACGGCACCACAGAAGCACCACAGCTAACTCCACAGCGTCGTCGTATGCCGCCCGAGCACCACGCGGCGCTCCCCGCAGGGGAGTTGCCCACCGGGCCCGCGCCTCCCGTGACCCCGTAGTTGGGAGGCCAGCGCCAGGGGCACGATTGCGTCCGCCAGGGTCACCGAAGCGGGCGATGCTGGAAGGAAACCGTGTGAGCCGGATTTCGGTCCGGGGATTCGCAGTGGCCTCGGCCACCGCGGTCACCGCCGTCGGAAGCGTTGTCGGCGTTGCCTCGGGTAGCACCGCGCAGCCCAACGACGCCGAGGCGACGGCAGCCGACGCCACGCTGCTCGCGGACATACCCACGGGCCAGCAGGCCCAGGTGCAGACCGCGTCCCTGACGCAGCAGGCCGACGCCCAGGCCATCCAGGCCGACGCGAGCGCCAAGAAGGACGCCGAGGAAGCCGCCCGCAAGGCTGCCGCCGACACCGCGGTCGCCAAGAAGGAAGCGGCGGAGAAGGCGGCCAAGGAGGCCAAGGAGCGCGCCGAGGCCAAGACGAAGGCCAGCCGCAGCTCCGCTGACTTCCCCGTCCAGAGCTCGTACTCCATCGCCGAGATCCAGTCGATGGCACGGCAGATGGTCCCGAGCGGCCAGTTCCAGTGCTTCAGCAACATCGTGGACCACGAGTCCAGCTGGAACTACCACGCGGTCAACGCCTCTTCCGGCGCCTACGGCCTCTTCCAGGCACTACCCGCCTCGAAGTACTCGTCCGTCGGCTCCGACTGGCAGACGAACCCGGCCACCCAGATCAAGTGGGGCCTGAACTACATGAACAGCCGGTACGGCAGCCCGTGTGAGGCCTGGTCGTTCTGGTCGGCCAACCACTGGTACTGAGCCGCCGAGGCCCGCGGCCTCGCCTCTCAACCTTGCGCAGCCCCTCCCCGTCCTAGGGGGAGGGGCTTTCGCCATCTGCGGGCGGATGCCCTGTACGGTCTGACGCAGCGACTCCAGGGGGGAGTGGTGGGGAGAGACGGGGGAAGAGGACGGATCATGTCGCGAGTGCCAGGGTGGCTCGGTCGTATCGGTGCCGGACTGACCGAGGTGAGTGAGCGGTTGGACGAGCGCCGGGCCGAGGTGGAGCGCGAGGACGCCGTGGCCGACCCGCCGCCGCCGCGCCCGGACCCGGACCACGCCACCCCGCCGCTCGCCGAGCACGTGACCGTCGTACCGGCCCGCCCCGACCCGGCGCAGGCGGTGCCCTGGGGTGTGCGCGTCGCCGCCGAGGCCGGCTGGCGGCTGCTGATCCTGGCGGGCACGGTCTGGGTCCTGATGCGGGTCATCAGCGCCGTACAACTCGTCGTCTTCGCCTTCGTGGTCGCACTGCTCATCACGGCTCTGCTGCAGCCGACGGTGGCGCGGCTGAAAAGCTACGGAGTGCCGCGCGGCCCGGCCACCGCCCTCACCGCGATCTTCGGCTTCGTCGTGCTGGGTCTGCTCGGCTGGTTCGTGACCTGGCAGGTCATGGAGAACATCGACAACCTCTCCGACCAGATCCAGAACGGCATCGACGATCTGCGCAACTGGCTGCTGAAGAGCCCCTTCCACGTCACCGACAAGCAGATCAACCAGATCGCCAAGAACCTGCGGGAGGCGGTCGGTGCGAACACCGACCAGATCACCTCCGCCGGTCTCGAGGGCGTGACGGTGGTCGTCGAGGCGCTGACCGGCATTCTGCTCACGTTCTTCTCGACCCTGTTCCTGCTGTACGACGGCCGGCGCATCTGGGAGTGGACGCTGAAGCTCGTCCCGGCGGCGGCGCGGCCGGGCGTCGCGGGCGCGGGTCCGCGGGCGTGGCGCACGCTGACGGCCTATGTGCGCGGCACGGTGCTGGTGGCGCTGATCGACGCGATCTTCATCGGCCTGGGCATCTACTTCCTCGATGTCCCCATGGCGGTCCCGCTCGCCGTCTTCATCTTCCTGTTCTCGTTCATCCCGCTCGTGGGCGCGGTGGCGTCCGGCGCGCTGGCGGTGGTCGTCGCGCTGGTCACCCAGGGCGTGTTCACGGCCGTGATGACGCTGGTCGTGGTCCTGGCCGTCCAGCAGATCGAGGGCCACATCCTGCAGCCGTTCATCCTCGGCCGCGCGGTCCGCGTCCACCCGCTGGCAGTGGTCCTGTCGGTCGCGGCGGGCGGCATGGTCGCGGGCATCGGCGGCGCGGTGGTGGCCGTACCGCTGGTCGCGGTGTCGAACACGGTGGTGGGTTATCTGCGGGCGTACTCGGCGGAACAGACCCGTGCCGAGGCCGGTGCCGGCGGCCGGCAGGCCGGTCCGGCGATCGAGGACAAGGCCGTTCGGGCCGAACAGTCCGGGGACGCAGCCCCCGGGGACGGCACCGAAAACGCCGAGGACCCCGCCCGCCAAGGGTGAACGGGGGCCGCACCCGCACGTCCGCGGCTGCTTGAAATGCGTCTCCCAATCGGTCAAATGAGCGCCGAACAAAGCTATTTGGGTGGGCTCGCGGCTCAACTTCCGTCACCTCGGGACAGGTCGGAAATCTCCGGACGGAATATGCGCCCTGACTGATACACATTCCCCCCTCAGCGCTACGCGTGAGGCGTATGTGCGACTTGGCCGGGGCGGCGGGGAGCGTGATGTCGGGCTATGAGCTGCTGGCGCGGACCCTGCATGAGTGCGGGCGTGAGGGGCTGAGCGGTGAGCTGCGGGTGGGCGGGCAGCCCGGCGGGACCTTTCATCTGCGGGGCGGGCTCGTCGTCGCAGTCGAGTCGCCCGGGGCGCCGGGAGCGGAGGCGCTGCTGCTGCGCTCCGGGCGGGTGAGCGGGGAGCAGTGGGCCGCGCTGGTGCGGGAGGCCGGGGGCACGCGCTGGCCGGCCGCCGGGCTGATCGCCCACGGTTACGCCGGGGCCGCCCAGCTCAGGGTGGTGTGCGTGATGGCCCTGCAGGACGCGGCGTTCGCGATCGTCGCGGGCCGGGTCGACGGCTGCGAGCGTGCCGCCCCGGTCTTCGAGCCACCCGCCCCGGTCCCCGTCGGCGAACCTCCCGCCCGGCTCCTGGAGGACGCGGCCCGCAAGATCGCCGCCCTCGCCGCGCTGCCCCACCCCATCCACCCCGACCGCGAACGCCCCGTCCCCGCCCGGGTGTTCGACGGCCCGCTCACCGAACTGCGCCGCGACCTGTTCACCCACGCCGACGGCCGCCGCACCGCCCGCGACCTCGCCTTCCGCACCGGACGCGGCGTCTACACCGTCACCGTCGAACTGGCCCGCATGCTCGCCGAGGGCCTCATGGAGCACGCCCCGCCGCCCACCCCGATCCCGGTCCGCACACCCCCCGACGGCATACGCCACCGCACACCCCCGCCGCCGGCACCGCCCCCACCCGAACCGCCCGTCCCCGCCGACCTGCCGCGCCGCAGGCCGGGCGGCTTCTTCCGACTCCGCAACGGAACCCCGAGATGACCGAACCCCTGCACCCCCAGCTCACCAGATCCCTGAATCCCAAGAAGAAATACGGGAGTTGACCACATGGACCACGAAGCCCTCGCGCACGAGATGCGTGGCCTGCGAGAGCAGGTGACCGGCATCACCGATACCGCGGTCGCGGCGGCCGACGGGCTGCTCATCGCGGCCGACACCGCCGACTCGATCGACCCGGAAGGCCTCGCCGCGCTCGCCGCGGCCGGCCTCGGTCTCGCCCGCCGTACGGCCCAGGCGACCGCCCGCGGCACGCTGCGCCAGAGCGTGACGTACGGCAGCCACGGCTGTGCCGCCTTCTACGCCGTCGGCGACACCGCCCTGATGGTCGTCCTGGGCGACGAGGGCATGGACGTGGACCGACTGCACCGGGCCACCCAGCCCGCCCTCGACCGGATCGGCTCGATCCTCATGAACAAGACAGCAGAAGGAGTCTGAAGGGATGGCGACGAAGCGTATGACCCCCGGTTTCTCCGACCAGGTGATGGGCCTGGTCAAGTCCTTGCGAACCGACGCCCCGGACTGTGTGGCCTCGGGCGTCGTAGACATGTCCACCGGCATGCTGCTGTCGTACGAGACCGTCGACAACCATCCGCCGGAGGTCCTGGACCTGCTGGCGGGCGCAACCCTCGACCTGTTCCAGGGGCGCACGGTCGTGATGATCGAGGACGTCTTCAAGGAACGCCGTGGGATGCAGAGCGAGAACCACTTCTTCCAGGAGATCCTCGTCAACAGTGAGAACCTCACCCACCTGTTCGTGCGCATGAACGAGCAGCAGGACGTCGTCGCCGTCGTCGTCTGCCGCAAGTCGGTCAACGTCGGCATGCTGTTCGCACAGGTACGGCGGGTGGTGCGCGAGTACAGCCTGTGAACGCGGGCAGGCCCCTCCCCGTCCGGGGAGGGGCCTGCGTACGGCTTTCGCGGTCTACTCGGTGCGCAGTCCGTCGGGGCGCATCAGGCGGAGCAGCGGCGGCAGGCTGAGCAGGGTCACCACGAGGACGACTCCCGCGCCGATCGCCGTCATCGACAGCACGCTCGACCAGTCCACGCTCACCGAGGCGTCGACCATCTTCAGCAGCACCGCGCCCAGCGTCAGTCCGACCGCCGATGCCAGCAGCAGCCCCAGCGCGATCGGGATCGCCGTCTGCCACAGCACCGACAGGCTCAGCGTGCGGCGCCGGGTGCCGAAGGCCACCAGCGACGACAGCAGCTTCTTGCGCTCGCGCAGCTGCTCCAGCTGGGAGACCAGCAGGCTCGCGCCGATCAGTACCAGGACACAGGTGGCGCCGACGAACAGGCCGTTGCGGATGGACCGGAACTGCAGCGACTGCTCGCTGGCCGCCAGCGTGAACACGTCCGCCAGCGGATCCAGCCGCGCGGCGGTGTTGCGCGCGTGGTCCTGGGCGTCCGGCACCGACGGGTCCAGCGAGACGAACACCCGCTGGTACAGGCCGGCCGCCGCCGCCTTCGGCAGTGCGCCCGAGGTGAGGAGCAGGCCGCTGCGCGCGTAGCCTGTCGGGTCCTCGCGCTGCCCGGCCGTCTTGATGCCGGAGGGCACCTTCCAGGCCACGGTGTGGGCGCTCGACCCGGTGTACTCCGGGTCGAAGTACAGGGTGCCGCCGGACTTGGTGAGCTTCTTCGACTCGCTGTCGTACTCGCCGCCGAGGATCTGGAAGACGTCACCGTCCCGGCAGGACGCGAGCCGCGCCACCTCGCGCAGTTCGGTGCAGCTGCCGACGGCCACCTCCAGCGTGTTCTCCGGCTCCTTCGCCCGGTCTCCGGCCGAACCCATGGAGACGGCCGACGCACGGCGCACGCCCTCGATCTTCGCGAGCTGCCGGCCGGCCTCGGTCGGCTGGACGTCGCCCCTGAGGCCGACCTCCAGCTGAGCCCGGTTCACGTCGTTGCCCGTCGACTTGGTGTAGTCGTGCTCGATGCCGGCGAACAGCATCTGCAGCGCGATGGCCCCGGCCACCGCGACCGCGATGCCGTTGACCATGCGGGCGGCCGTGCCGCTGCTCAACTGCAGCCTGCGAACGGCCAGTTGCCAGGAGACCGCGCCGGCGTCCATCCGGGCCACCACGGCCTCGACGACCCACGGCAGCAGTGCGGTGACGCCGATCAGCAGCAGCACCGTGCCGCCGATGACCATCCACTGGTTGAACTCGCCGTTGGTGTTGCCCTGCCCGATCATCGGGTACAGCAGCGCGAGACCACCCACCGGCAGCAGCAGCCGCCACCACAGCCGGCGCCGCGGCGGCTTCGCCGCGCGGACCACGCCCAGCGGTTCGATGACGACCCCGCGCAGCGCGAACAGCGTCACCAGGACGGCCGCGGTCGGCACGGCGACGGCGACGAGCACCGCGAGCGCGGGCGACGGGTTGAGGTCGCTCGAGAAGACGCTGATGTTCCGTACGTGCAACAGCGCCGCCAACTGACGCCCCAGCAGGAAGAAGCCGGTGCCGAAGACGAGCCCGAGCAGCGCTCCCGCGAGGGCCTCGCCGCCGGCGATCCGGCGTGTCATCCGCCCGTCCGCGCCGACCAGCCTGAGCGCCGCGAGCCGGCGGTCCCGGCGCTCGCCGCCGAAGCGCACGGCCGCGGCGATGAACACGGCGACCGGCAACAGCAGCACAATGAAGATGATCATGACGAGCAGGATCAGGATCGGGTCCAGCTTGTCCTGCTGGTGCCCGGGGGAGGGCCCGAAGTAGCTGATGCGCTCGACGGAGCCGCCGGCCAGATGGTCCTCGAGTCCCTTGCCGCCCGCGTAGTAGGCGAGTTCGGCGGGCCCGACCAGCCCGGACTTCGTGATGGTTCCGGTGATCCGGTACGGGATGCGCTCGCGCAGCAGCTTGCCGGAGCCGGACTCGAGCAGCTCCTTCAGCGTCGGCGAGGCGACCATCTCGCCCTTCGCGGGGAACTTCCCGACGCCCGGCGGCAGCGGCGCCCGCGCGCCCTCGGGCTCCAGGAGCCGGCCGCGTACGTCCTTGCCGTGGAACGTCGTGTCGACACCGGCGATGACCAGTGTGTTGTCCGCCTTCGGCAGCACCTTCGCGCTGTACGTGAAGTCGTCCCGGGCGGTCGAGCGGGCGTTGCGGTCGGACAGCGCGTTCGGTATGGCGGTCGTCAGCAGCAGCAGTGCCACCCCGAGCCCCACGCCGACCGCCGTCAGCAGCGCCCGGGTCCACCCCTCGCGGCCGCCGGTGAAGGCGAACCGGACCCCCATGGCCAGATCGTCGGCCCACTGCCGCATCCTCATACGATGCGCTCCATGTCCCGGGACTTGCCGTCCCGTACGACGATCTCGCGGTCGGAGTAGGCGGCCACCCGCGCCTCGTGCGTGACGAGGACGACGGCGGCGTTGGTCGACCGGGCGGCGTCCGTGAGCAGGTCCATCACACGCTCGCCGTTGAGCGAGTCGAGTGCGCCCGTGGGCTCGTCGGCGAACAGCACACGGGGGCTGGTGACCAGGGCCCGGGCGACGGCGACGCGCTGCCCCTGACCGCCGGAGACCTCACCGGGACGCTTCTTCTTCAGGTCGTCGACCTCGAGCCGCTCCATCCACGTGAGAGCGGTCCGCTCGGCCTCCTTGCGGGAGGTGCCGTTCAGCCTCAGCGGCAGGGCGACGTTCTCGACGCAGGTGAGCTCGGGCACGAGCTGGCCGAACTGGAAGACGAACCCGAACTCGGAGCGCCGTAGCGCACTGCGTTCGGCGTCGCTCATGGTTGCCATCTCGCGGCCGTTGTACGTGATCGAGCCCGAGTCGGGCGTGACGATCCCGGCGAGACAGTGCAGCAGCGTCGACTTGCCGGAGCCGGAGGGGCCCATCACCGCGACGACCTCGCCGGGGTGGATGGAGAACTCGGCACCGTCGAGCGCGGTGGTCGGCCCGTACGCCTTGTGCAGGTCGTCGGCGACCAGCAGGGAACCGGCAGGAGTCACTTGGCCACCGCCTCGGCGAGCTTGTCGAGGCGCGCGGCGGTGAGCTCCAGCCAGCGCAGGTCGGCCTCGAGATGGAACAGTGCGTGGTCGCAGATCAGCTGGTCGGCGAGGTCGCCCCGGCGCTTGCGGTCGGTGAGGATCCGCATCATGCGCAGGTGCTCGGCGCGCTGGTTGTCGAGGATGTCGGCCGCGTTGCGGTGGGTCAGCAGCGCGAGGACGACCTTGGTGTACAGCGTCGACTGCAGATACGGCTCGGGCGGCTCCGGCGTCGCCAGCCACCGCTCCACGTCGGTGATGCCGGCGTCGGTGATCGCGTACCGCTTGCGCTCGGGGCCGCCGCCCGCCTCTATGCCGTCGACCTCGACGAGGCCGTTCTTCAGCAGACGGGACATCGTCGAGTAGACCTGGCCGTAGTGCAGCGGCCGGTCGTGACCGAACTTCTCGTCGAAGGCCCGCTTCAGGTCGTAGCCATGACGCGGCCCGGACTCCAGGAGCCCCAGAAGGGTGTGACCGATGGACATGGGGAGCACTGTACATGCGGTGTATACCTAGTGTGTATACGCAGCGTGTGCAGTGCTCGACGGTGGGGTGCCAAGGCCCTGGTGGGGGCCGATTGTCACGGTTGTGTCACTGGGGCTCGGGTGCGTTCGCCCCGGCCTCCAGGGTCGGAGGCCGGGGCGCCCGGGTCTCGTCAGGTGAGGTTGCTCACCCAGCCGGAGCAGGTACCCGCAGTGATCGTCTTGGTGGACCAGTGGCCCAGGCAGACGCGGAAGCGGATCGTGACGCTCTCGGTGAAGTCCTTGTTCTTGTAGCGGTCGGTTTGCTGGCCGTCAGCGTTGAAAATGGAGCCCCATCGGCTCCCCACTTCCCAGTCCACCACGGCGGAGGAGCCATCCGGTTTACCGTCGAAGACCTCGAACCAGTCGCCCGGAGGGGAGAAGCAGGCCCGGTACACGTTCGCGCCGTCCTCCTTTATGGTGGCGCACTTCACCCACTCGACCTCATTGGAGGAATCAGTGGCGGTCGCGCGCTCGATTTCACCGGCGGCGGCATTTGCCTGGGTGACGGTGAGGAGAAGGGCGGCGGAGAGGGTGCCTGCGACGGTGCCTATTCGCGTGAGCCGGTGGTTCTTGATCAAGGAGTTCCTCCTGTGGGCTGCGTCCAGAGCAGCGTTGGCATGTCATGAGGCCAAAGAGGGGGGATGCGTTGATCAACAGGCACGCGGCCGTCAGGTGTGGCCACCCTCGCCGTCGGTGTCGAGGCCGTAGTTGATCTTTCCGTCGGCCGTCCACCTGCCCACTGGAGCCCCCCGTTCGCGTTCGAGCGGTCGATTCGAACGTGAGTGCCTATATTACGTAAGGGTCATGACAATGACAAACGCCTTGTTGGCCTGTTCGGCGGTCACCGGGGATCTGCGCAACCCTTGCGTGCCGGTGTGAGTCGGTTCCATTGAACCGGCGTGCTGATTGTCACGTCCGCAAAAGGCGGGATCGGCGGACCTTTGCCACATCTCCCGGTGTTAGCTTTCTGAGTTGACCTGAGCGGCGAACCTGTGTGGCGTATGGGCACACATGAACGAAGCGGAGCGGATCGGACCAATGGGACGAGCGGAAGACAGACGAGCGCGACAGCGCGGTGGCCGCCGCGCGGCGCCCACGCGCTCGTCCGGGGCAACGGCGACCGCGGCACTGCCGGAGGAGCCGGTCACGGTCGTCGGCGGCCGGGCCGCGGCGCGCAGGGCGGCTCAGGGCAGAGGCAAGGGCAAGAGCAACGGCAAGAACAAGGACGGCAAGAGCTTCATACGCCGGCTGTTCACCTGGAAGAAGATCGTCGGGGCGTTCTTCGCGATGTGCCTGCTCGGCATGGGCGCCTTCGTCGCGCTGTACCTGATGATCGACATCCCCAAGGGCAACGCCGACGCGACGCTGCAGAGCAACGTCTACAAATACAGCGACGGCAAGCTGCTGACCCGCGACGGTGAGCGCAACCGCGAGATCGTGGACCTGGCGAAGGTGCCGAAGCCGGTCCAGCGGACCTTCGTCGCCGCAGAGAACAAGACGTTCTACAAGGACAACGGCGTCGACCTCAAGGGCACCGCCCGCGGTCTGCTCAACACGCTCTCCGGCAAGGGCGCCCAGGGTGGTTCGACCATCACCCAGCAGTACGTCAAGAACTTCTACCTGACGCAGAACCAGACCGTCACGCGCAAGCTGAAGGAACTGGTCATCTCCCTGAAGCTGGACCGGACGAAGTCCAAGGACTACATCCTCGCCGGCTACATCAACACCAGCTACTACGGCCGTGGCGCCTACGGCATCCAGGCCGCGGCCCAGGCCTACTACCGCGTCGACGCCGAGGACCTCTCGGTCGAGAAGGGCGCCTATCTCGCCGCGCTGCTGCAGGCGCCGAACCAGTACGACTGGGCGATCGCGACCGACACCGGCAAGAAGCTCGTGCAGGCCCGCTGGAACTACGTCCTCGACAACATGGTCGAGGAGGGCTGGCTGGACAAGACCAAGCGCGACGACATGAAGTTCCCGACGCCCGAGGCGCCCAAGGCGGCGCCCGGCATGGGCGGCCAGACCGGCTACCTGGTGGACGCGGCCAACAACCAGCTCGCCAAGCAGCTGGTCACCCAGGGCACCGCCGACAACATCAACGACGCCGTGAACATGGTCAAGGCCGGCGGCTGGACCATCACGCTCAACATCGACAAGAAGAAGCAGGCGGCGCTGGAGAAGGCCGCCAAGTCGCAGCTGACCAGCAAGCTCGACCCGAAGAAGCGCTCGGTCGACGCGGACGTCCAGGCCGGTGCCGTCTCCGTGAACCCGAAGACGGGCGCGGTCGTGGCGATGTACGGCGGCCAGGACTACTACAAGCACTTCCGCAACAACGCGACCCGCACGGACTACCAGCCCGCCTCGACGTTCAAGCCGGTCATCCTCGCCGCCGCCCTGGACGAGGACGCCCAGACGCAGAGCGACAAGCCGATCACCGCGAACACGGTCTACGACGGCACCAGCAAGCGCCAGGTCGTGGACGACGGCTCCAAGGTCGGCTTCGCTCCGGAGAACGAGGACGACCAGAACTACGGCAACATCACCGTCCAGACGGCGATGAACAAGTCCGTCAACTCCGTCTTCGCGCAGATGGGCGTGGACGTGGGCATGGACAAGGTGCTGAAGGTCGCGAGCCAGCTCGGCATGGACACCGCGGACCTGAAGGCCGTACCCGCGCAGACCCTCGGCACGATGGGCGCGAGCCCGCTGCAGATGGCCGGTGTGTACGCGACCCTCGACAACCACGGCAAGAAGGTCACCCCGACCATCATCAAGTCCGTGGAGAACAGCAGGCATTCGGTCACCCTGCCGAACCCGATCGGCGAACAGGTCGTCAGCCGCGAGGCCGCCGACTCGGTCACCTCGGTGCTGACCGGCGTGGTCGACGACGGTACGGCCAAGGTGTCGGTGCGGGACAACGCCAACCGCGACGGCCGGAAGGTGGCCGGCAAGACGGGTACGTCCGACGAGAACCGCTCGGCCTGGTTCACGGGCTACACGCCCGACCTGGTCACCTCGGTGGGCCTGTTCGGTGAGTCCAAGAAGAGCGGCGCCCAGGTCTCGATGTACAAGGCGGGCGGGCTGCCCCGTGTCAACGGTGGTGGCTTCCCGGCGCAGATCTGGGCGGCGTACACCTTCGGCGTCTCCGAGACGGGCCTGAAGTTCGACCTGGACACCACGCAGGGCGCGGCGGTCCAGCCGACGTACACGCCGACGCCGTCGCAGACCCCGTCCCGGACGCCGTCGCAGACTCCGACGAGCGAGGCGCCGACGTCGCCGACCCCGACGAAGACGCCGACGCAGACCCCGACCCAGACACCCACGCAGACGCCGACCCAGACGCCGACGACTCCGTCGACGTCGACTCCGACGGACGGCACCGATCCGGTGGACCCGCTGAACCCGAACGGTCAGCAGTAGCTACCGACCACAAGAAGGGGCGCCCGGCGAAGACCGGGCGCCCCTTCTTCGTCGTGCCGTGACCGTCAGATCTGTGCGGGGGTCTTGCTGAGCTCGAACCAGACCACCTTGCCGGTGCTGAGCCGGGTCGCGCCCCACCGTCGGGCCAGCCTGTTCACCAGGTAGAGCCCGCGTCCGCCCTCGTCGGTGGCCCGGGCCTGCCTGAGCCGCGGCAACTGCGGTACGTCGTCGCCGACTTCGCACCGCAGTACGTCGGTCCGCAGCAGCCGCAGCGTGACCGGCCGGGAGGCGTACCGCACGGCGTTCGTCACGACCTCGCTCACGAGGAGCTCCACGGAGTCGCTGAGCTCCTCCAGGCCCCACCGGGACAGCGCCCGCCGGGCGAGCCGCCGGGCGCGGCCGGGTGCCGCGTCCTCGGGCTCCAGGAACCAGTACGCCACGTCGCTCGGCGCGATGCCGTCGAAGCGGGCGGCGAGCAGCGCGATGTCGTCGTCCCGGTCGCCCGGGCCGAGCATGTCGAGCACCTCATCGCACAGGGCCTCGAGCGGCGGCGGATGGTCGGGTCCGGTCAGCTGAGCGGTCGCGGCGAGCTTCTCGCGCAGCTGCTCTATGCCGGTCCACACGTCCCTGAGGCGCGACTCCACGAGCCCGTCGGTGTACAGCAGCAGGGTCGCTCCCGCAGGGGCGTCCAGCTCCACGGCCTCGAAGTCGACGCCGCCCACACCGATCGGCGCCCCCGGCGGCACCCGCAGCACCTCGGCGCGGCCGCCCAGGTGCAGCAGGACCGGCGGCGGATGGCCGGCGTTGGCGATGGTGATGCGGTGCGAGACGGGGTCGTAGACCGCGTAGAGGCAGGTCGCCATGCGGTCGGTGCCCAGCCGCTGGGCCTGTTCGTCGAGGTGGTGCAGGACCTCCTGCGGGGGCAGGTCGAGCCCGGCGAGGGTCTGCGCGGTCGTGCGCAGCTGGCCCATGATGGCCGCGCTGGTCATGGAGTGGCCCATGACGTCGCCCACCACCAGCGCGACGCGGCTGCCCGGCAGCGGGATGGCGTCGTACCAGTCGCCGCCCACGCGTGCCGTCTCGGCGGCCGGGAGGTAGCGGGAGGCCAGCCGTACGCCCGTGGGGCGCGGGAGGGTCTCGGGCAGCATGGTGCGCTGCAGCTCGTCGGCGATGTACGCCTCGCGGCCGTACAGCACCGCCTTGTCGATGCCGAGCGCGCTGTGTGTGGCGAGCTGGGCGGCGACCAGGAGGTCGTCGGGCTCGAAGGCGAGGCGCTCCGGCCGGCGCAGGAACAGCGCGGCGCCGATCACGCGGCGCCGGCCGCGCAGCGGGGCGAGGATCGCGCGCTGACCGCCGGGTACGACCAACTCTCCACCCTCGCCCAGAAGTTCGGGCAGGGCGGCATGGGCGGCGGGCGCGTCGGTGAAGACCGGCCGCACTCCGCGCAGCACCTCGGCGAGCGCGCTGCCGGGCCGCACCTCGCACATCTCGGCGCCCAGCGCGTCGAGCCCCGAGATCTCCGCGGGCTCCGGCTGCAGTGCGGGCGAGAAGCCGCCCTCGGTGTCCCGCTCGGCCGGGATCCGGTCGGTGCGGCGCAGGCGCAGCAGCAGCGGGCCGGTGGGCCGCTCGTCGCCGACGGGCAGCGGGTCGCGCAGATAGACGAGGATCGCGTCCGAGAAGGTCGGCACGGTGGCCCGGCACAGGCCCATGACGATCTCGTCGAGGTCGATGCCGCGGGCGATCCGGCGCGTGGCGGCGCCCACGAACCGCAGCCGGTCCCCGTCGCGCCGCATCGGCGTGGGCTGGCCGGGCTGCACTCCCTGTCCCTTGCGGCGTTCCTGGCTCCCGGACCCCTGCGGGCCGTTCTGCTCGGTGCCGGGCTGGGCCGGGATGCTCTCGGGCACGGGCCGAGGGCGGTGCGTGTCTGGTTCCACGGCCGCGGGCTGTGAGTGCTCGGGGCCGCTGGTGTCGGAGGGGGGCGAGGCCGGTTCCTTTCCCTTGCCGCACGGCTTGGCCGTGCCCGGCGTCGACGGCGTCTCTCCCGTGCGCGCCTGTGCGGGTAAGGCGGCCGAGGGCGCGGGCGTCTGGGTGTGCAGGAGCGCCCCGCGGGGGTCCGCGGGGTCGGCGCCCGGCTGTGGGCGCTCGAAGGACATGGGGTGCTCCGTCACGCGCGTCGAATCCGTCCGTCCGGGGCTGCACGCCGTGCGTACAGTTCGTCCCGCCGAAATCCCGATACCCGGAATAGGTGCCCCCGGAACGGGATTCCCGCGTGGTCAGAGGCTGTTCCTGTGCCATCGGCGAACCGTCTGCGGTCAGGGCAGGCCCTACCGGTGTTGCCCTTGTACCCCTCGCTCACGTCCTGCCGCCCCTCGGTGACGATCGGTCAAGCCCAGCGCATGCTCCGGGAGTTGCCGTTGCGCTCCCTTGCGGAGGACGATCCTACGGTTGTGGACCGGGGGCGCATCAAGGGTCTCATGTGGACATGTGCGCGGGCGTACGGTCCCAGTCCTCCGGCAAAGACGGTACAGCCCAGGACGGATCCGGGCGCCAGTGCTGCCAGCCCTCGCTGAAGGGCGGGCCCCAGGCGCGGATCACCTCCACTGCGTCCCGCCCCGCCTGCCGTACCCGTTCGGCGACTTGATCGTCCATCAGTCCGTCCCGTCGGGCCTGTGCGAACTCGTCCTCGTCACGCCAGTGCCAACTGCGGTCCGGGTGCACGGAGATGTCGAGAAAGTGGTCCTCGGAGTCGACCCCGCCACCCCAACGCTCAAGCGGCGTCTCGAGATTCACGTACCAGTTCTTGAACTGCCAGCCCGGCTCCCAGAACAGCCACACGGACCAGGGCTCACCGGGCCGGGCCAGCTTCAGCACGCCCGTGCCGAACCACCGGTCGCGCTGTACGGTCCGGGGCTTGGTGTAGCGCGATCCCAGGGGTTCCAGGTGCACGGGCGTACCGTCGGCGAGCACCGGCTTCACGCACTCGGTGCCGGGCGCCATCCAGACGGCGAGCAGTTCGGCGTCGTCGCGGACGACGGTGACGGGGCGCGCGATGTGGAAGCGCTCGCCGGCGTTCTCCCGGTATCGCCACAGGACCTGTGTCCCGGGGGCCCAGAAGCCCGTCGCCGAACCCGTGTCCACTTCCGCTCTCACCGCTCCACCCTCTGCCATGAACAGATATTAGGTGCCACAGGCATACGACGCTGCGGCGCGCGTCACGGTTCTCGCCGGGGCGACGATTGGTTACGGATGCGTCATACGCAGGACATCCAGGGCCTCGTCGAGCTGCTCTTCCGTGAGGTCACCGCGCTCCACGTACCCGCTCTCCAGGACGACTTCGCGGATCGTCCGCCGCTCCGCGAGGGCCTTCTTGGCGACCTTGGCGGCCTCCTCGTACCCGATGTACTTGTTGAGCGGCGTGACGACGGACGGCGAGGACTCGGCGTACTCGCGCGCCCGCTCCCGGTTGGCGGTGATTCCGTCGACGGTGCGGTCGGCGAGCAGCCGGGAGACGTTGGCGAGCAGCCGTACGGACTCCAGCACGTTCCTGGCGATGACCGGCAGCATCACGTTGAGCTCGAAGTTGCCGGCGGCCCCGGCGGCGGCGACGGTGGCGTCATTGCCGGTGACCTGGGCGGCGACCATGAGCACGGCCTCGGGGATCACGGGGTTGACCTTGCCGGGCATGATCGACGAACCGGGCTGCAGATCGGGCAGGTTGATCTCGGCGAGCCCGGTCCGCGGCCCGGAGGCCATCCACCGCAGATCGTTCGCGATCTTCGTGAGTCCTACGGCGACGGTGCGCAGCTGCCCGCTGGTCTCGACGATCCCGTCCCGGGCGCCCTGCGCCTCGAAGTGGTTGCGGGCCTCGGTGAGCGGCAGCCCCGTGACGCGGGCGACCTCCTCGATGACGGCGGCGGAGAAGCCGGGCGGGGTGTTGATGCCGGTGCCGACGGCGGTGCCGCCGAGTGGCAGCTCGGCGAGGCGGGGGAGGGAGGCGTGCAGCCGCTCCACGCCGTAGCGGATCTGGGCCGCGTATCCGCCGAACTCCTGGCCGAGGGTCACGGGCGTGGCGTCCATCAGATGCGTCCGCCCCGACTTCACCACGTCCCCGAACTCCTCGGCCTTGCGCTCGAGGGAGCCGGCGAGGTGCTCCAGTGCGGGGATCAGATCACGGGTGACGGCGGCGGTGGCGGCGATGTGGATGGAGGAGGGGAAGACGTCGTTGGAGGACTGTGAGGCGTTCACATGGTCGTTGGGGTGTACGTCCCTGCCGAGCCGCTCGGTGGCGAGCGTGGCGATGACCTCGTTGGTGTTCATGTTGGACGAGGTCCCGGACCCGGTCTGGAAGACGTCGATGGGGAAGTGCTCGTCCCACCGCCCCTCGGCGACCTCACCGGCCGCCTCCTGGATCGCCTCCGCGATGTCCTTGTCGAGCACCCCGAGCCGCGCGTTCACCTTCGCCGCCGCGCCCTTGATCCTGGCGAGGGCCTCGATGTGGGCGCGCTCGATGCGCTGCCCGGAGATGGGGAAGTTCTCGACGGCACGCTGCGTCTGGGCCCGCCACTTGGCGTCCGCCGGGACCCGTACCTCGCCCATGGAGTCGTGCTCGATGCGGTATTCGCTCATGTCCGTATAGCGATCGGGGAGGTGGGGATGTTCCGGACTCCCGGCCACCCGGGGGCATGACCGGATCTCACCGTGGCAGCGCGGTGCAGGCGGGCTTTCCGGCCACCTCGGCGCACGCCTGTGCCCCGCGCGGGTCCGGCGCGGCCAGCATCGGGCTGCTGTACCCGTCCGACCGGTGACCCGGGTACTGAGCGGACAGTTCGTCCTGGCCCGACCTGATCGAGATCTCCCGCGGGCCGCCCGCGTGGGTGCGCAGTTCGGACCAGACCGTGGCGCAGGACGGGGAGAAGCGCAGCAGTACGGCCTCGGCGCCTTCGGTGACGCTGCTTTCGGTACGGGCGTCCCGGTCGCAGGTCTCGGAGGTGGGGAGTTCCCCCTGGCAGTCGCCGCCGTGGCAGGAGGCGGCCGTTCTGGTCGCCGCGGCGTGGTCGGGGTCCAGTACGTCCGCGGCGCCGGCGGTGACGGCCACGGTGGCGGCCATGGCGGCGAGGGCGACGACGGCGCGACTCGGCCGGCGCAGGCGGCGGGGCCGCCGTACGACCGCGGGCGGGGCCGGCGGCCGCTTCATGGTGGCCGCCGCGTCGGCCTGCGCCCGGGCGGCGGAGTCCCACAGGGCGAGCAGCGGGCCGGGATCGGCGTTCGCGAGCCGGGCCAGCGCCACGACCGCCGCCCGGGGCGGGAACTGGTCGCCGTTCAGATAGCGGTGCCAGGTCGACTTGCTGAACGGGGTGACGGTGGCCAGTGCCGCCAGGCTCAGCCCCGTCCGTTGCTTGAGGGTACGCAGCCGCTCCGTCAGGAGCCGCCCCTCGTCCTGCGACGCGTCGGGCAGCCGCTGCCTCTTGACCGTCACGTGGCTCTCCATCTCGCTCCCTCGCCGTGCCGGAGTGACCGCCTGATGTGTTCCCGGTGACGGTGCCCGCTCATACCGCGATCACCGGAATATGAAGGGGAGTTGACCTGCGATTACGCCACCCGGGGGACGGCCGGTCGACCGGGTGGCACCTCCCGCCGGGAGGTGCCACGGATCATGAGTGGTGCGGTCGAGTGGCCGTCAGCACCAGCGGACGGTGCTGAGGTTGCGCACGTAGCGGGCGGAGACATAGCCCTTGTGGTGGGGGAGCCGGTACCAGCGGTGGTTGCCGCGGACGACGGAGCCCCGCACCTTGCAGGTGACGGCCACCCGGGCGCCGGCCGGCCGCGAGCCGACGACGCGGTACCCGGTGCCCGGACCGGACCGGACGTTCAGCCGCAGGTGGCGGGTGGTGACGTCGCCCCAGGTGTGCGTCGTGACGAGGTGCCGGACGCCGTGGAGGTGCCCGATCCGGCGCTGGTAGCCGGTGCGGGCGACCGAGTGCCGCCGGGTGTGCTTCGTCAGGTGGTGGCACGCGGTGTGGTGGGCGTGGTGCTTCGGGGCCTTCGGCCGGGCGGGCAGCACGGACGGCGTGGCTACCGGCTGCCACCCCGGCACGGAGATCTGCGGGGGAGTGGAGTTCCAGGCGTGGGCGGGCGCGGCCGGCCCGGCGGAGGCGACGGCCGCCACCGGGAAGACGGCGACGACCGCGAACGCGGCGACGAGACCACCGCGCAGTGTGCGTCGAATCATGGGTTGTCCCTCCGAGATGACCTGCGGATCACGGGCTGTGATCCAGTCAGCACGGAGCGTTTCCGGCGAACTTCGCAAAGATGCCGTCCCACCCGTTCCTGGGACGAAGTGGGACGGCATCCAGGAGTCGGCCGACGTCGTACGGCGATGTCGTACGGCGTCCCGGGACGCTAGGCCAGTCCGGGCCCCCGTACCGGAATGGTCGTGAACGTCGGCGCGGGCGCCGGGTCCTGGAAGAAGTCGTTGCCCTTGTCGTCGACCACGATGAACGCCGGGAAGTCCTCGACCTCGATCTTCCAGACCGCCTCCATGCCGAGCTCCTCGTACTCGACGACCTCGACCTTCTTGATGCAGTCCTGGGCGAGGCGCGCGGCCGGGCCGCCGATGGAGCCGAGGTAGAAGCCGCCGTGCGCGTCGCAGGCGTCCGTGACCTGCTTGCTGCGGTTGCCCTTGGCGAGCATGACCTTGGAGCCGCCGGCCGCCTGGAACTGCTCGACGTAGCTGTCCATACGGCCGGCCGTGGTCGGGCCGAAGGAGCCGGACGCGTAGCCCTCCGGCGTCTTCGCCGGGCCCGCGTAGTACACCGGGTGGTCCTTCAGGTACTGCGGCATCTCCTCGCCCGCGTCAAGGCGCTCCTTGATCTTGGCGTGCGCGATGTCACGGGCCACGACGAGGGGGCCGGTGAGCGAAAGCCGGGTCTTCACCGGGTACTTGGTCAGCTCGGCGAGGATCGACTCCATCGGCTGGTTCAGGTCGATCTTGACGACGTCGGAGGACTCGTCGAGGTGCTCGTCGGTCGTCTCCGGCAGGAAGCGCGCCGGGTCGGTCTCCAGCTGCTCCAGGAAGACGCCCTCGGCGGTGATCTTCGCGACGGCCTGACGGTCGGCCGAGCAGGAGACGGCGATGGCGACCGGGCAGGAGGCGCCGTGCCGCGGCAGCCGCACCACGCGCACGTCGTGGCAGAAGTACTTGCCGCCGAACTGCGCCCCGATCCCGATCTTCTGCGTCAGCTCGAAGACCTTCTCCTCCAGCTCCTTGTCCCGGAAGCCGTGGCCCAGCTCGGAGCCCTCGGCCGGGATCTCGTCCAGGTAGTGCGCGGAGGCGTACTTGGCGGTCTTCAGCGCGTACTCGGCGGACGTACCGCCCACCACGATCGCCAGGTGGTACGGCGGGCAGGCGGCCGTACCCAGCGAACGGATCTTCTCCTCCAGGAACTTCATCATGGAGGCCTCGTTCAGAACGGCCTTCGTCTCCTGGTACAGGAACGACTTGTTGGCCGAGCCGCCGCCCTTCGCCATGAACAGGAACTTGTACGCGCCGCCGTCGGTGGCGTACAGCTCGATCTGCGCGGGGAGGTTGGACCCGGTGTTCTTCTCGTCCCACATGGTCAGCGGGGCCATCTGCGAGTACCGCAGATTGAGGTTCAGGTAGGCGTCGTAGATGCCACGGCTGAGGGCCGCCTCGTCGCCGCCCTCGGTGAGCACGTTCTGCCCGCGCTTGCCCATGACGATCGCCGTGCCGGTGTCCTGGCACATGGGGAGCACACCGGCGGCCGCGATGTTGGCGTTCTTCAGCAGGTCCAGGGCCACGAACTTGTCGTTGCTGGAGGCCTCGGGGTCGTCGATGATCCGCCGCAGCTGGGCCAGGTGCGCGGGCCGCAGGTAGTGCTGGATGTCGTGGATGGCCTCCTCGGCGAGCTTGCGCAGCGCCTCCGGCTCCACCTTGAGGAACGTCCGCCCGTCGGCCTCGAAGGTGGAGACACCTTCGGAGGTCACCAGCCGGTAGGGGGTGGTGTCCTCTCCCATGGGGAGCAGATCGGTGTACGCGAACTCAGGCATCGCAGCCCATTCCTCACTCGACAGACGGCCGCCCGCCGACACTGGCGGGCGCCCACCAGCGTAGAACCTGCCGCTGACAGCGGGCTTGTGAGGTTGTCCTCAGTTGGTTCCCGGTTTGGGGTAGTCGCGATCTATCGCGTTTGGGTACGCTGCTGTCGTGGACCTTCAGAAGCACACCGAACCCGCACCCGCGGCGCCCGAGCTGCGGGCCTCGGACGCCGACCGCGACCGCATCGCCGACATCCTGCGCGACGCCCTCGCCGAGGGCCGCCTGACCGCCGACGAGCACGCCGAGCGGGTCGAGGGCGTGCTCGCCGCCAAGACGGTCGGCGAGCTGGAGGTCTTCATACGGGACCTGCCCGCGGCCCACCGGCACCGCGCGGCCCCCGCCTTCGCCGCGGCCCCCAACCGCCCCACCCTGGGCGCGATCCCGGCCGACCCGGACGACAACGTTGTGGCGGTCTTCAGCAGCGCGGTCCGCAAGGGCCGCTGGCGCGCCGGGCGCCGTATCCATGCGTATGCGATCTTCGGCAGCGTGGACATAGACCTCAGCGAGGCGCTCTTCGAGTACCAGCAGGTCGTGATCAAGACGATCTCGGTCTTCGGCAACGTCGAGATCCGCGTCCCGGAGAACATCTCGCTGCGCGGCACCGGCGGCGGAGTCCTGGGCAACTTCGAGGTGGCGCCCCTGGATTCGACCGATCCGGACGCCCCCGTCGTCTACATCGACGGCTGGGCCGTGCTGGGCAACGTCGAGGCGCGGCCGAAGCGGGGCAAGCTCGTGGCGGACATTCTCGATCGGGTGCAGCACAAGGTCGACAGGAGTTTGCGCAAACACCTGGATCGTTGACGGTTGTGAATTCGGTGGCGCCCGAAGGGAATTGGTCCACCTGCGGGCGGGGCCGGCAGGCGCTCGGGACCACCCGAAGTCCAGCGGTTCGGAACTCAGTGCATAGGCGCGCGTACAGCGGGTAGGCCTTGCTGCATCGTCTCTCGCTCGCGAAGCCGTCGTCAGGAGTAGACCGTGCTGCAACCGCCGCATTCGTCCCTGCAGGTAGCTGCCGTTCCGGCCCAGCGGGTGCCAGTGCGGGACAGGGACCAAGACGCTCCATGGCACACCGAGGCGGTGTGCCGGCGCGACGAGGCCGGCCTGTTCTTCGCCCCCTCCAAGGAACCCACCGCCGCCCGGCTCTCCCGCGAGGAGGCGGCCAAGCGCGTCTGTGCCCGCTGCCCGGTCATGGTCGAATGCCGCGAGCACGCGCTCCTGCAACCCGAGCCCTACGGCGTCTGGGGCGGCCTCACCGCAGCAGAACGCCGAGTGGTCCTGGCCCGTCGCCGCCGCCGCGAAATGGAGCTGAAGAAGGCGACCCGCGCACAGGGCCGCATAGCGGCAGCGGGCTAGCCCGTCGACTGCGCATGAAAGGGGCGCCCCCTACCGCACCAGGGGGCGCCCCTTCGACGCTGGGCAACCGCGGTCACCGCCAGGGGTGCGGGGCTGTATCAGTTTGCGGCTCCGCCGCGTGGGCGCGACAAGCCACAGATCACCCGCACCCGCCCAGCAGCCCGCAGCCCCGGGCTATTTGGCGCGATCGAAGTCGATCGCACTGTAAGCACGCAGCTTGCTGAGCCGGTGCTCCGAGTCGATCCGTCGCACCGTCCCCGACTTCGACCGCATCACGATCGAGTCGGTCGTCGCCGAATCCGACCGGTACCGAACACCCCGCAGCAACTCACCGTCGGTGATCCCTGTGGCGACGAAGAAGACGTTCTCGCCCGACACCAGGTCGTCGGTCCCCAGCACCCGATCCAGATCGTGCCCGGCATCGATCGCCCGAGCCCGCTCCTCGTCGTCCTTGGGCCACAACTTCCCCTGGATCGTGCCTCCGAGACACTTCACCGCACAGGCCGAGATGATCCCCTCCGGCGTACCGCCGATGCCGAGCAGCATGTCGACGCCGGTACCTTCGCGCAGCGCGTAGATGGAACCCGCCACGTCACCGTCGGAGATCAGCTTGATCCGCGCCCCGGCCTCCCGGATCTCCTTGATGATCCCCTCGTGCCGAGGCCGGTCGAGGATCACCACGGTCACGTCCTCCGGCGTCGAACGCTTCGCCTTGGCGACGCGCCGGATGTTCACCGACACGGGCGCGTCGATGTCGACGAAGTCCGCCGCCTCGGGCCCCGTGACCAGCTTGTCCATGTAGAAGACGGCGGACGGGTCGAACATCGACCCCCGGTCCGCAGCCGCCAGCACGGCAATGGCGTTCGGCATGCCCTTGGCCGTGAGGGTGGTTCCGTCGATCGGATCGACGGCGATGTCGCACTCGGGCCCGGTCCCGTCGCCGACCCGCTCCCCGTTGAAGAGCATCGGCGCCTCGTCCTTCTCGCCCTCGCCGATGACGACCACGCCGTTCATCGACACGGTGTGGACGAGGGTCCGCATGGCGCGCACCGCGGCACCGTCGGCGCCGTTCTTGTCGCCCCGCCCGACCCAGCGGCCGGCCGCCATCGCGGCTGCTTCGGTCACCCGGACGAGTTCAAGGGCGAGGTTGCGGTCGGGGGCTTCGCTGGGGACTTCGAGTTCGGACGGCAAGTGATGATGCTCGGTCATCGAGGCGCACCTTTCTGATACGACGACGGCCGGATGAGGGTTCGATCCTCGACTCTATCGTCAGTCCGACAAAATGAGCAGGGGACCCCACGGATGAGCGGACCGGGCACCTGCGACGATAGGGGACGTGGCAGGTTCGAACGGCAGGCAGAAAACGGTCCGGGACATGATCCTCTCCCTGGGCCTGATCGGGATCGCGGCGGCGGTCATCTACGTCTTCATTCCGCACGACGACTCGGCTCCCGACATCCCGCGGGTCGACTACCGTGTCGAGCTGCTCACGGCGCGCCGCGCCGCGGACTACCCGGTGGCCGCCCCCGAGGGCCTGTCCAAGAGCTGGAAGGCGACCTCGGTCCGCTTCCGGGGTGACGACTTCGATTCCTGGCATCTGGGCTTCCACACCCCCGACGACCAGTACGTGCAGGTCGAGCAGTCGACTCAGAAGGCGTCGACGTTCATCGACGAGGCCAGCCAGGGTGCGAAGGCGACGAAGACCACCCAGGAGATTGCCGGCCGGACCTGGACGCACTACACCGGCGGCCGCTACGACGCCCTGGTCCTCCCCGGCAGGAGCTCGACGACGGTGGTCGCGGGCACGGGCTCGTTCAAGCAGCTGACGGAGATGGCGCAGGCGCTGAAGATGTCCTGACCGCCCCGGACACGAAGAGGCCCCCGGCGTATGTGCCGGGGGCCTGTGTCATGCGGGGCTCGCTGTCCCGCGGGGGTCGCTCAGACCGTTGTCACGACCTGCTCGTACTCCAGGCGCGGCGAGCGCGGGAACCAGGCGTCCTCGCCCGGCTTGCCGATGTTGACCACCATCAGCGGGGTGTGGTCGCCGTCCAGGAACTCCTTCTGGACGCCCGCGAAGTCGACACCGGTCATCGGGCCGGCGGCCAGGCCGGCGGCACGGACGCCGACGATGAAGTACGCGGCCTGCAGGGCGGCGTTCAGCGCGGCGGCACCCTCGCGGGCCGGGCGCTCGGAGAAGAAGACGTCCTTGGCGGCCGGGAAGTGCGGGAAGAGGGCCGGCAGCTCCTCGTGGAACTCGTTGTCCGCGGAGAGGATCGCGACCAGCGGGGCCGTCGCCGTCTTCGGCTGGTTGCCCTCGGCCATGTGCTGCACGAGGCGCTCGCGGGCCTCGGCGGAGCGGACCAGGGTGATGCGCAGCGGCGACTGGTTGAAGGCGGTCGGGCCGTACTTGACCAGGTCGTAGATCGCCTGCACCTGCTCGTCGGTCACCGGCTCGTCGGTGAAGGTGTTCGCGGTGCGGGCCTCGCGGAACAGCAGGTCCTGGGCGGCGGGGTCAAGAACGAGGGACATATCGGCCTTCTCGGGAGATGAGCGGTAGGTGGTACCGACACTAAACCAGAGAAGTTCAACCTTCAACAAAAACCGGAGCGTGGTGATCCGACTCACAGCGCACGCGGCTGGTTACTCCCCGTCCGCCCCGTCCTCGGCCTCTTCCTCCTCGGCGAGGGCCGCGTCCAGCCGGGCCCGGGCGCCGTCCAGCCAGCGCCGGCACACCTTGGCCAGCTCCTCGCCGCGCTCCCAGAGCGCGAGGGACTCCTCCAGCGTCGTACCGCCCGCCTCCAGCCGCCGTACGACCTCGATCAGCTCGTCCCGCGCCTGCTCGTAGCCGAGCGCCTCATCCACCTTGCTGGTCATTCGCCCACCCTATGCATCGGCTCGGCATCCACTCGTACGGAGAACTCGCCCTCGGAGACCCGCGCCCGCAGCGGCTCGTCCGCCGTGACCTCGCCCGGGTCGCGCACGACGTGCCCGCCGGCCTTCTGCAGCACGGCGTACCCGCGCTTCAGGGTGGCGGCGGGGGAGAGGGCCACCACGCGCGCGTGCGTGTGCGTCAGCTCCGAGTCGGCGCGGTCGAGGAGGTGCCCGACGGTGCGCCGCGATCGCTCGACCAGCGAGGCCACATGGTCGGCCCGCTCGTCGATCATCCGGTGCGGGTCCTCTATCGAGGGCCGGGCGAGCGCATGGGCGAGCCCGCGCTCCTCCCGCTCGACGAGCGCCTCGACGCACCTGCGCGCGCGGTGGCGCAGCTGCTGGACGCGCTCGTACTCCTCCCCGACGTCCGGTACGACCTTCTTGGCGGCGTCCGTCGGGGTCGAGGCCCGCAGGTCGGCGACGTAGTCGAGGAGGGGGGTGTCGGGCTCGTGCCCGATGGCGGAGACGACCGGCGTGCGGCACGCGGCGACGGCGCGCACGAGCTGCTCGTCGGAGAACGGCAGCAGATCCTCCACGCTGCCGCCCCCGCGCGCGACGATGATCACGTCCACGTCGCCGAGCTCGTCGAGCTCCTTCACGGCCTGCACGACCTGCGGGACGGCGTGCACGCCCTGGACGGCGACGTTGCGCACCTCGAAGCGGACGGCGGGCCAGCGGTGCCGGGCGTTCTCCAGGACATCCCGCTCGGCGGCGGAGGCACGGCCGCACACAAGCCCCACGAGCTGCGGCAGGAAGGGCAGCGGCTTCTTCCGCTCCGGCGCGAACAGCCCCTCCGCGGCGAGAGCCTTCTTCAACTGCTCGAGCCGGGCGAGCAGTTCACCGACTCCCACGGGCCTTATCTCGGCGGCCCGCAGCGAGAGCTGCCCGCGCGGTGCATACCACTCGGGCTTCGCGAGTACGACGACCCGCGCGCCCTCGGTCACGACGTCGGCGACCGCGTCGAACACCTGGCGATAACAGGTGACGCTGACGGAGATGTCGTACGAGGGATCCCGCAGCGTCAGAAACACCACGCCGGCGCCGGGCCGCCGCGACAGCTGGGTGATCTGCCCCTCGACCCACACGGCCCCGAGCCGGTCGATCCACCCCCCGATGAGCCGCGAGACCTCACCGACGGGCAGCGGGGTCTCGGCGGACGTGTTCAAAGCCATGCCGCGAGAGTAACGGCCGGGTACGACAACGCCGCCGAGCCGTGAGCCGCCGTGACACGCCGACGGACGCCGGCGGGTGCGGACAGGCGTGGACGGCCGCCACGGGGCGACGGAAAGCAGCCGTGCCTCATGTGCTGTGTCCCTGCCCACCCCTCCCGCTCCGCCGGCCGGTCTCCCCGAGGGCGCGATCTTCGACCCCGGGGGCGCGGCCTTACGATGGATCGCATGACTGCTTCGCCTGGCCGCCGTGTCCTGCTCGCCGCCCCCCGGGGCTACTGCGCGGGTGTGGACCGCGCCGTGATCGCCGTCGAGAAAGCCCTGGAGCAGTACGGGGCTCCGATCTATGTCCGGCACGAGATCGTGCACAACAAGTACGTCGTGCAGACCCTGGAGAAGAAGGGCGCCATCTTCGTCGAGCGCACGGAGGAGGTCCCCGAGGGGAACATCGTGATGTTCTCCGCGCACGGCGTGGCCCCCGTCGTCCACGAGGAGGCCGCGCGCGGCAAGCTGGCCACCATCGACGCCACCTGCCCGCTCGTCACCAAGGTCCACAAGGAAGCCGTCCGCTTCGCGGGCGAGGACTACGACATCCTCCTGATCGGGCACGAGGGCCACGAGGAGGTCATCGGCACCTCCGGCGAGGCCCCCGACCACATCACGCTCGTCGACGGGCCGGAAGACGTCGCCAAGGTCGAGGTCCGCGACGAGTCGAAGGTCGTCTGGCTCTCCCAGACCACGCTCTCCGTCGACGAGACCATGGAGACCGTCGACGCCCTGAAGGAGAAGTTCCCGCAGCTCATCTCCCCGCCGAGCGACGACATCTGCTACGCCACGCAGAACCGCCAGCTCGCCGTGAAGCAGATGGGCGCCGAGGCCGAGCTCGTCATCGTGGTCGGCTCGCGCAACTCCTCCAACTCCAAGCGGCTCGTCGAGGTCGCCAAGCTCGCCGGCTCCCGCGAGGCCTACCTCGTGGACTTCGCCGACGAGATCGACGAGGCCTGGCTGGAGGGCGTGACGACGGTGGGTGTCACCTCCGGTGCCTCCGTTCCGGAGGTCCTGGTCGAGCAGGTCCTGGAGCGGCTCGCGCAGCACGGCTTCGAGGACGTCGAGATCGTCAAGGCGGCCGAGGAGTCGATCACGTTCTCGCTGCCCAAGGAGCTGCGCCGCGACCTGCGCGACGAGGCTGCGGCGCTGATCGCCGAGCGTACGGGCACCTCGGCCGAGTGACTGTCAGTCGTACGTCGTAACGTAGAGCCATGCAGATCTTCGGTGTGGACATCGGCGGGTCCGGGATCAAGGGCGCCCCTGTGGACCTCGACAGGGGCGACCTCGCGGAGGAGCGCTTCAAGGTGCTCACCCCGCACCCGGCGACGCCCGACGGCGTGGCCGACGGCGTGAAGCAGGTGATCGACCACTTCGGCTGGACGGGCCCGGTCGGACTCACCTTCCCGGGCGTGGTCACCGACGGGTCCCACATCCGTACGGCGGCCAACGTCGACAAGAGCTGGATCGACACGGACGCGCGCGCGTTGTTCAGCGAGCGCCTCGGCGACCTGCCGGTGACGGTGGTCAACGACGCGGACGCGGCGGGCGTCGCCGAGATGCACTTCGGCGCCGGCAAGGACCGCCGGGGCACGGTCATCCTGCTGACCTTCGGCACCGGCATCGGCAGCGCCGTGTTCGTCGACGGCGTCCTCGTGCCCAACACCGAGCTGGGCCACCTGGAGCTGCACGGGCACGACGCGGAGAAGCGCGCCTCCAGCAAGGCCAAGGAGGACGGCGAGCTGAACTGGGAGCACTGGGCGCACCGCGTCCAGAAGTACCTGGAGCATGTCGAGATGCTGTTCTCCCCCGACCTCTTCATCATCGGCGGCGGCGTCAGCCGCAAGTCCCAGAAGTTCCTGCACCTCATCGAGGGCGTCAAGGCGGAGCTCGTCCCGGCGCAGCTGCAGAACAACGCGGGCATCGTGGGCGCGGCGATGCGGGCGGTGGAGAAGGGCTAGGAAGCGGGCGGGCGGCGGCGGGCCACGCGCTGGCGCATCAGGGCGACCTTCCGGGCGGTCGCGGTCACACCGGCGACCAGCGTTCCGCCGTACAGCCACCCGGCCTGCGTGGCCAGCGCCGTCACCAGGCCCATCATGCGGCCCAGCAGTCCGCCGCCGCTGTCGGCTACGGGGAGCAGGCCCGCCGTGAAGGCGATGGGGACGACGACAGGAGCGGTCACCAGATCGCTGCCCCGCACCCACACCGCCGTGAGCAGGCACACCGGCAGGAACAGCACGCCGTACAGCGTCAGAGACGCCCCGAACAGCAGCTGGTCGAGGCAGCCCAGGGCGAACATCGCGGTCCCGCAGAACAGGCCGCCGCCCAGCCCGGTCAGCCGCGGGTTGGGCAGTCGGCGCAGGGCCTGGAGCAGGGGCGGGCCGGGCTGTCGTGGAGGCGTGGGACGGGCGGGCGGACGGCGTCCGGCAGGCCGCGCACCACCGCTGCCGCCGCGCGCCGCCTGTGGGGGCAGCGGAGCTGTGCCGCGTCGCGGTCCGTTGTGCGGGGGTCGCGCCCTGTGTTGCTCCACTGGACCAACTTAGGTCGGTTAATGTGCCGAATCGCCCGTCTGACACGCCGACGGGCAGACCTTGGCCATGTGTTCGACGGGGCGCCGGGGCGGGGACCGGCACGCCGTAGACTGGTGGATCGGCCCGCCCGCGCACCGAAGAAGGACCGGGCCCACCGCCCCAGCCCCCTGAAGTCCTCTCACGTACGGGAAGTCGCAACGTGTCGCTCACGATCGGAATCGTCGGTCTGCCGAATGTCGGCAAGTCGACCCTGTTCAACGCCCTGACCAAGAACGACGTGCTCGCGGCCAACTACCCGTTCGCCACGATCGAGCCGAACGTCGGCGTTGTGGGCGTCCCGGACGCGCGTCTGACGAAACTGGCCGAAATCTTCTCCTCGCAGCGCATCCTCCCGGCGACGGTGGACTTCGTCGACATCGCGGGCATCGTGCGCGGCGCCTCCGAGGGCGAGGGCCTGGGCAACAAGTTCCTCGCGAACATCCGTGAGTCCGACGCGATCTGCCAGGTCATCCGCGCCTTCAAGGACGAGAACGTCGTGCACGTCGACGGCAAGGTCTCGCCGAAGGACGACATCGAGACGATCAACACCGAGCTGATCCTCGCCGACATCCAGACCATCGAGAAGGTCCTGCCGCGTCTCCAGAAGGAGTCGCGCATCAAGAAGGACATCGCGCCCAAGGTCAAGGCCGTCGAGGAGGCCAAGGAGATCCTGGACAAGGGCGACACCCTCTTCTCGCAGGGCATCGTCCAGGGCAGCGAGCGCGCCGAGCTCCTCCACGACCTGCACCTGCTGACGACGAAGCCCTTCCTCTACGTCTTCAACGTCGACGAGGACGAGCTGGTCGACGACGACTTCAAGAACGAGCAGCGCGCCCTGGTCGCCCCCGCCGAGGCGATCTTCCTCAACGCCAAGCTCGAGGCGGACCTCGCCGAGCTCGACGAGGAGGACGCCCTGGAGCTCCTGGAGTCGGTCGGCGCCGAGGAGCCCGGCCTCGCCACCCTCGCCCGCGTCGGCTTCAACACCCTCGGCCTGCAGACGTACCTCACGGCCGGCCCGAAGGAATCCCGCGCCTGGACCATCAAGAAGGGCGCCACCGCCCCCGAGGCCGCCGGTGTCATCCACACCGACTTCCAGAAGGGCTTCATCAAGGCGGAGGTCATCTCCTTCCACGACCTGGTGGAGACCGGCTCGGTGGCCGAGGCCCGCGCGAAGGGGAAGGCGCGGATGGAGGGCAAGGAGTATGTGATGCAGGACGGGGACGTGGTGGAGTTCCGCTTCAACGTCTAGCGCGCCTGGCGGCCCTGCGCGCCTCGCGCAGGACCCTCAGCGTGCCCGACAGGGGAGGGCTCGCGGAGCCGTGCAGCAGTGCTGCTCCGCGTGCCAGTGCCGCGTCGGCGGTCAGCAGCTCGATCTCGACGAAGGCGTTCAGCAGTACCCGGCCGGGGGCCGGGGCCCCGGCGGACAGGTCGCGGGCCGCCTCCAGGGCGGTCCGGGCCGCCGTGATCTCGTGTTCCACCAACGGGCGCAGACCCGGCGGGTCCTGCCCCGGAGTGAGGTCGGCCGCCGTGACCGAGAAACGCGCCAGCGTGCCGGCCGGAATGCCCGGCCACCCTTCCGCGGTGTCCTCGGCGAGATCGTTGACGAAGTCCAGCCGCTGGCTGCCGTCGATGAGCGTCCGGCACATCGCCCGGTACCGGCCGTCGTCGTCCTCCTCCGGACCCAGCAGTACGGCGAGCAGCATGAAGCCGGGCAGTGAGTAGGCGTCGATGTAGGCCTGGTAGTCGGCCTCGGAGTCGAAGCCGGTGAACTCCAACTCGGCGGCGGCGGTGGACAGATACTCCTCCACCGCCTGCCGGAGCCGTGGATACGCGGCGACGGTGTGCAGCAACGCGCGGATCAGCGGGTCGTCGGCCACCCCCGTCTCCAGTGCCTTGCGCAGCTGCCGCTCCCAGGACGCCCACGCCGCGATCCGCTGCGGCTTCGGGCCGGTGTCCAGCAGGTTGTCCCCGTGGTGCATCACGGCCGTCGCGGCCACCACGTGCGGCAGCACCGACGGCGGCAGCAGCAGACGGGCCGCCAGGTAGGAACTGCGACGGAACCGCGCCACCAGCCGCCGCCCGTTGCTGTAGTCCCTGCGCAGTTCCGGTTCCCGGATCCCGGCCGCGTTCAGGCTCCGCCTCCACGTGTTCACCTTTGTGACCGTCCGCCTTCGGAGTGAGTGGCCGAGTGAGAAGGAAGTTGATGTTATGTCACGCCCTGTCTCGGTCCTCCGGACGGGGCTTGCCCAAATGGGTACGCTTGTACGGGCGTTGGCGGCACGGGGAGGCTTTGCATGGCTACGAGGATCTCGGTGTCCGTCAAAGGGATGATCGGACTGGACGATCCCGACCGTATGCTCGCCGAGCTCGAGGCGGAGACCGGACTGACGTGGCACCCGGAGCCGGTCGACGAGGGCAGGGTTCTTTCCGGCGGCGTCGTCGAGGTCATCCTCGTGGCAGTGGCCGTGAAGGCGGCCGAGATGACCCTCGAGGCCACGGTGGACGCGGTGAAGCGGGTCGTGGAGCGCTGGCGCCGGGAGCGCCTGGAGCCGCCGGAGGCGACGGTCGACACCGAAGCCGTGCCCGACCCCGAGCGGGGTGACTGACATGGCGTTCCGGGCGGTGGTGATCGGGCCGGCGCGGTACGCCGAGAACTCCGGGATCGACAGTCACCCGTCGATCGGCGAGAGCGCCCGCATGTACGGCGAGATCCTGGCCGGCGACGGGATGTGGGGGACCGACTCCTGCCGGGTCCTCGGCGAGGACGAGGTGCAGACGGCCGACGGCGTCATGCGGGCCTTGCAGCAGGCCGCGGACGAGACCGGTCCGGACGACATACTCCTCGTGGTCTACGTCGGCCACGGCCAGTACTGGAGCGACCTGCCCGGCGCCCAGGTCCACTTCTCCGTGGGCGCCTCCCACCGGGACGAACCCTGGACGTGGCTGTCCAGTTGGTATGTCTACCGCGTCATGCGCAAGGCCCGGGCGAGGCTGAAGGTCCTGATCGCCGACTGCTGCTACTCCAACCTGCTGCCCCAGCTGGGCGAGGAACCGCTGCTGCCCGGAGTGCTGGGCGAGCTGGACGAGGGAACCTGCGTCTTCACCGCCGTGAAGAACGCGAACTTCGCGTCCGCCGACGGCTGTTCGGCCCTGCCCGCGGACCTCGCGAAGTGCACGCCGTTCAGCGGGCACCTGCTGCGCATACTCCAGGACGGCACGAAGGACTACAACCACCAGCTCACCATCGGCCTGCTGCGCGAGGCGGTGAAGGCGGAGATGGAGCGCTGCACCGGGGCCCGCCACCAGGTGCCGCGCATGTCGCTGAACGACGCCCGGGACGGCACACCGCTGTTCACCAACCGGATGGAGCCCACGAGGCGGGACCAGATCCCGCTGCTGCCGGTGGCTCCCGAGGAGTGGGTCAGGACGCTGATGCTGGACCGGGATTCCCGTCTCGACGAACTGCTCAAGGACGAACGGAAAACCGGTGACGTCGTCGCACTCCTCAGCGCCAGGCCGGACGAGGCCGGCCGGCACCTCGCGCGGCACATAGACGCCCGGGCCAACCGGACGTTCAGCTCGCCCCACGCCTTCGCCCGCTACTGGAACCAGGTGGAGAAGGCACTGCGCGTATGAGAGAGGGCCAGGAGGCCACAGGCTCCGAGGGCGGGGACGGTGGGGGCCCCTCCCGCTCGAGCGAAGCCGAGAGCGGGGGAGCGTGGAGCGTCGGCTACGAGTGGGTGACCACCTGCTCGGTGCAGATCTTCAAGCGACGCGTGGAGGCCATACGGGAGGGCACACCCGGGGTCAGCGACCCGCGGCCCGCCACCGCGATCCGGGCGCTGCACGCCTTCGCCCTCAAGCGCTCCATCGACGAACTCATCGTCTCCGCCCGGCAGTTCGACGACCGGGACGCCATCAACATGCTGGCCACCGCGGCGCTCAGCCGGAACATCCTGCAGGCCGCGGAGCTCGCGATCAAACAATGGGATGCCGAGCAGGAGAGCGACGCGAGGCCCCTCCGGCTGACCGACGGCATCATCCACGACATCGCCTGCCAGCGGACCGTCCTCGACGTCGCCGTGTTCATCCGCGAGTGCCGACGGGTGGGCAGGCGCGAGATGGTGGACCGGACGGTGCGCATGTTCACCACGCCGAGTTCCGGGCGGACCAACCTCGACAAGGCCCTGCTCTACATCGCGCTGCGCGACGAGAGTTGCGCCGAGGAGGCGGCCGAGCTGCTGCGCCAGACCCTGTTCTCCATCACCGAGAACGGTTCGGCGGTGGCGTCGGACACCGTCCCGAGGGAGTTCCAGGATCTCGCCGGAGCGCTCCACCAGCTCAGCCCCTCCGAGCGGATCCTGGAGGAGTGGATCGACGCACAGCTGCGGCTCGAGGACCACGTGCACGACACGAGACGGATCGTCGCCCAGCTGATCGCCAGCGGGACGGACGGCCGCGACACCCTCGTGGAACACGTCGGCAGACGGCGCAAGCACTACGACATCGTGGAGATCTGCGATGAGCTGACGAAGTCGCCGCTCGCCGAGAAGTGCGTACATGTACGTCAACACGCCGCACTGCGCGAAAACTTGGAGGAACTGGCCGAGATCGTCAGAGCCTGGCACGAGTCCCAGGCCCTCACCAGGACGACCAAGGACCTGCTCGCCGACATCGTCGCCAAAGGGGACGCCGGACCGCGCTCGCCCAGGGAACTCGACCGCCTGCACACGGTGTTGGGCAACGTCAACGCCGCGCCCGAGTGCAGACGGCTGCTGCGCATCGCCGCCGCGGTGCACACCGACGGCCGCTCCGGCGCCGACCTGGTCGCCCTGCTCGGCAGGATCGAGGGGACGCGGGACCGCAACCGCGCCGCGCAGACCATCGCCCAGCGGCTCGCCGTACGCGTCCTCGAACAGGGCGCCGACGCCGGTCTGTTCGTCGACTACGTCACCGGGCTGCGCGGCACCGGCCGGGCCGAGGCGGTCTACCTGGCCTGCAAGGAACTGGCGGATCCCCCGGACTCCGTGCGGCCGCCCGCGGGTTCGGGCACGGTCATCGCGGAGATCGCGGCCCGGCTGTACGACGAGGGTCTGGACCGGGACGGCTGGGACCTGCTCGAACGGTGCCTGGAGAACGAGCAGCGGATCGCCCCCGAGGAGGTGGCGGTCGTCGTCGAACGCCTCTGTGCCTGCACGATGGCGGAGGACGACCGGCGTTTCCTGCTGCGAGCCACGGTGGGCCGCTGGTCCGACGCCCACCGCCGCGAGGCGGCGGTCGGAGAACTGCGCGCCGGCGGCTTCGAGGCGGAGGCCAAGGAGGTCATCCGCTCGCTGCGCTAGCCTCCGGGGCGGCCGGCCCCGCGCCCGGAGCCGGCAGCATGGGGGCCACTTCGGTCATGTGTCTTCGGGACGCGGCGACCAGTCCCTCGAAGGACACGAGCGCCGTGAGGACGGCCAGGCCGCCGAGGAGCTTCTTGTCGTCCATGCCGACCGAGGAGTTGCCCAGCAGCGTGAGCAGCGTCAGTACCGCGAAATGGCCGATCAGCCAGAGCGCCGCCTGCGCCGCGGGACTGGTGCGCCAGTCGCGGAACAGCGTGACGTGCACCTTGGCGTCGTAGATGCGGCCGAAGGCGGGCAGCCAGCGGGCCAGGATCGGCAGGAACAGCAGCAGGACGCAGCCCACCGTGAGCGTCAGCATGCCCCGCCACAACGGCGCCCAGCCCGCTCCGTAGAGGATCAGCGCTATCAGGGCGAAACTCGCCCGCGCCAGGACCTCGTGGACGCCCCGCCGACGGCGGGAGCAGCCGGTCAGATAGGGGCGCAGGGACACGAGGACCACGCCCGGGACGGCGTAGACGACCAGCGTCAGGACCCCGGTGATCTCGACCAGGGTGTCCCATCTGCCGCCGACCGCCACCAGTACGGTCCCCGCGATGAAGAAGTCGACCAGCAGCACCAGCCAGTAGACGTCGTAGCGCCGGTTCAGCGTCGCCTTGCGTGCGGTCTGCAGCCCGCGGTGGGTGAGATGGGCCCGGCTGAGCGCCGCGACCTCGCGCGTGACCGCGTGCGCGAAGACGAGCCCCGCGCCCATGGGCGAGACCACGGCGGCGATCCTGAGCAGCCAGCCGAGCCACATCAGCGAGGCGATCCTCGCGAAGTGGGCGTACGGCGACGACTCGTCGACGCTCGGGCTCCAGGTGGCGGCGTACCGGGTGAAGACGACCTGGAGCGAGATGTACAGGACCATGGAGCCGACGATCGTCCCGAACACCGCCCGCCGCAGCCGCGCCGCCTCCCCGATGCCGCGTCGTTTGATGTTCCCGGCGAGGTCCAGCGGGCCCTGGAAGCCCACATAGGCATAGATCACGCCACTGCCGACCACCGCGGTCAGTGCCGCGTCGGCGCCCATCCCGCGGGTGTGGCCGCCGGCCGGAGCACCGTCGTGGCCGAAGCCGGCCGCGATCAGCAGCACGACGGCCAGGACGGGGATGACGATCTTCAGCACCGTCAGCCAGGAGTTGATCCGGAAGAAGATCCGCGGGGCGATCAGGTTCACGGCGGCGATCACCGCCATGAACGTCAGCGCGTAGCACCAGCCCTTGGGCGTCAGCGTGGCCGAGCGGTCCAGGAGTCCGCCGACCCATTGGGCGACCCCCTTCGTCATAGCCACGGCCTCGCTGGCCAGATTGATGGCGTAGAAGATCCACAGACCGGCCGCGACCACCGTCGCCACCAGCGCGCCGCTGCTCTGCAGCGGCAGGAAGACCAGGCCGCCGGTCTTGGGCGCCGCGGTGCCCAGTTCGACCATGACCGCGGCGATCAGCAGCATGAGCAGACCGCCGAACAGCCAGGCCAGATAGGCGTCGGAACCGGCCGTGCGGAACGCCTCGTCCGCGCCCAGGATCCAGCCCGAGCCGATCACACCGCCGGCCGCCAGACCGACGAGGTGAAACACCGACAGCCGCCGCTGCTCGTCCTCGTCCTCGAACTCCCCCGGCCCGGTGCTGTGGTGCTGCAATGTCTGGACCATCCGCCTTTGTACCCCCGTGTAGCGTCGGCGGCTCCTCACGCACAGTGGCGACAGGGTACAGCGGTGCGGATCATGTGTGTACATGCCAGTGGGGTGGGCGGGACGGCATTGTCAGTGCCGGCTGCCATCATCCAACTCATGCTCTACGACAGGCTGATGCGCGCGCTGACCGATCCGGACTGCCGGATCGAGGTCCCGTACGCCGAGCTGCCCCGGCTCTCCGACGAGGAGCTCGGCACCCTCCTTCCGGAGGCCTACGGCGTGCCCTCCTCGGCGCCGCACGCGCTGACGATGCTGGCCTTCGCGATCGAGGGCGCGGCCAAGGAGCGCCGGCCGCGCTTCACGCCCGACGCGTGCCGCCGGATGTTCGAGGTGCTCGTCGAGCGCAGCGAGGAGCGCGGCTGGGTGGACCTCACGGTGGGTGTGGACGCGCTGGAACACTGCACCGGCCCGCTGCCCGACGTGTCCGAACCGGCGCGCGCCCTGGTGGAGTTCCGTCTGGCGAAGGACGCGGTACGCCAGCCGTACGCACTGCTGGCGGTCGCCGGGCTCGCGGGCGGGGGGACGCTGCGGGCGGTCGTGGAGCGGCTCTGCGAGGACGTCGGCCCCATCGTCGCCGACGAGATCGCCGTCATCGCCGGTCTCGGTCCGGCCGAGCAGGCGCAGTTGTCCGGGATCGGCCGGGAACACCGGTTCGCCTCGCCGTCCTTCGCCGACGCCTGGCACAGGTCCGCCGAGAACCCCGCCTACGTCGCGTTCGCCCGCCGTGCGCTGGAAGCCGCGGCCGACCGCGCCGACGCGATCCGCGCGGGGGAGATCCCGTACCGGGCGGACAAGGCGTTCACGGACCGGGAGATCACCACGCTCGGACAGGCCGCCCGGGTCGCCCTGCTGCGTGACGAGCCGTGGCTCCCGGCCCTGTTCGACCGCCTGCTGCCGGGCATCGCCCTCGCCCCGACGGCCGCCAGGACGCTGCCGTCGCAGGCGCTTCTGTACGAACTGGTCCGCGCCGCACAGGACTTCCCGACCCCCGAGCTGGTCACCGCGATCCGGACCGTGCGGACGATCGTGCGGCACGCCGGGGTGCCCAAGCAGCTCGACAAGATGCTCAAGCATGTGGACGCGGCCCTGGCCGAACGCACCGATGTGGCGCTGCGGATGCCGACGCTCGGGTTCGGCGAGGGCGGCGTGCTGCGCAAAGAGGTGGAGGGATACGCGGCGGTCGTCACCGTCGACGGCACCGCCGCCGAACTGACCTGGGAGAAGGACGGCCGCCCGCTGCGCTCCGTCCCCGCGCCCGTGCGCCGCGACCACGGCGACCTGGTCAAGGAGCTGCGTGCCCTGGTGAAGCGGGTCGGCATCCAACTCGGCACCCTGGCAAGGGCGTTGGAGGGCGGCTTCGCGCTCGACGCCGCCCACCCGTACGGCTGGTGGCGCACCGACCTGGCCGGGCATCCGCTCGCCCGGTCCGTCGTACGCCGCCTGATCTGGGAGGTCGAGACCGAGCCGGGAAGATGGCGGACGGTCCTGCCCGAGACCGAGGAACTCCCCGACGCGCCCGACGACGCCTCCGTACGGCTCTGGCACCCGCTCCGCTCCGACCCGGACACCGTGCGTGCCTGGCGGGACCTACTGACCGAGCGGCGGATCCGGCAGCCGTTCAAGCAGGCGTTCCGCGAGATCTACCTCCTCACCCCGGCCGAGCAGGAGACCCGCGTCCACTCCAACCGCTTCGCTGCCCATCTGGTCCACTACCGGCGGATGTTCGCGCTGTTCCGGGCCCGCGGGTGGAAGAGCGACCTGCTCGGGCCCTGGGACGGCGGGAAGCAGGACGACGCCGTACGGACCCTGGCGGCGGGGGAGTGGCAGGTCCGGTTCTTCCACTCCCTGGCGGACTGGGACGGCGAGGAGCTGCTGGCCTCGACCGACCGGGTGTGCTTCGCCCGCCGCGAGGACGGCGTCTGGCGGAACGCGCCGCTGGCCGACGTGCCGCCGCTGGTGTTCAGCGAGGCGATGCGTGACGTCGACCTCTTCGTCGGCGTCACCTCGGTCGCCGCCGACCCGGACTGGACCGACGGAGGTCCGGTGCGCGCCTACTGGGAGCGGGCCGGCTTCGCCGAGCTGACCGAGAGCGCGGTGGCCCGCCGCGACGTCCTGGAACGCATCCTGCCGCGCCTGAAGATCGCCGACCGGTGCGCGCTCGACGGGCGCTTCCTGGTCGTGCGGGGCGCGCTGCGCACGTACAGGATCCATCTCGGATCGGCCAACATCCTGATGGAGCCGGACGACTCCTATCTGTGCATCGTCCCCTCGCGCGGCAAGGGCGACGGAAAGGTGTTCCTGCCGTTCGAGGACGACCGGCTGTCGCTGATCCTCAGCAAGGCGTTCCTGCTCGCCGACGACGACCGAATAACCGACCGGTCCATCCTCACGCAGATCAAGCGCGGCGCGTGACGGGCGCCGCCGCCGTCGCCAGGCGGCAGGCCTCCGCGTACGCCCGCACCAGCGGTCTGCGGTCGCCCTTGCGCCAGGCCAGGACGTAGCGGCTGGGGCTGACGCCGCGCACGGGGCGGGTCACCACGCCGCCCAGCGTGACCAGTGGTGCGTTGCCCGCGGCCACCAGGCACACGCCCAGGCCGGCGACCAGTGCCTCGTACGTCTCCTCCGTGCTCGCGATCTCCGCGCCGATGCGGGGCGGGCGGCCGGAGCGTTCGTCGAGGGCGAGCCAGTAGTCCCGCAGCGGGCCCGCGGACTCGGGCAGGGCGAGGAAGGGTTCGTCGACGAGGTCCGTGAAGTCGATCTCGTTGCGGGCGGCGAGGGGGTGGGTGTCGGGGAGGGCAACCAGGCGGGGCTCCTCGGCCACCGCGGTCCACGCGTACCGGTCCTGGTCGGGGAGGGGCAGCCAGACGAAGGCCACGTCCGCGTCGCCGTCGGCCAGACCCGCCGACGGATCCTCCCAACTCACCTGGCGCAGGCGAACCGTGGCCTCGGGGTGCCCGGCCGTGAAACGGGAGCGGATCGCCGGGAGCAGACCGCCGCGGCCCGGGCTGGTGCTCATGCCCACGACCAGCGTGCTGCGCTGCGCCGCCCGCGCCTCCGCCACCACGGACGCGCCCTCGGCCCACGCCGCGAGCACCCGCCGGGCGTACGGCAGCAGCGCCGCGCCCGCCCCGGTCAGCTCCACGCCCTGCCGGTCCCGCCGGAACAGCTCCACCCCCAACTGCCGCTCCAGCGCCCGGATCTGCTTGCTCAGCGCGGGCTGCGACACGTAGAGCCGCTCGGCCGCGCGCGTGAAGTGCAGCTCCTCGGCCACCGTGACGAAGTACCGCAGGTCCCGCACATGAACGTCCGTCGTCATAGCCATCGGCTATCAGCGTAGGTCTTGGACGGGCGACAGGGGGCGGCGGCAGCCTGAATGAGGAATCACTCAGGGACGGAGAGGCTCATGAACAAGGTCTGGCTGGTCACCGGTGCGAGCAGCGGCTTCGGGCGGGCCATCGCGGAGGCGGCCCTCGCCGCCGGTGACGTGGTCGTCGGCGCCGCCCGCCGGCCCGAGGCGCTGGACGACCTCGTGGCCGCGCACCCCGACCAGGTGGAGGCGCTGCGCCTGGACGTCACGGACACCGCCGCCGCCGAGGCGGCCGTACGGGACGTGGTGGCGCGGCACGGGCGGATCGACGTGCTGGTCAACAACGCGGGCCGGACCCACGTCGGCGCCTTCGAGGAGACCACCGACGCCGAACTGCGCGAACTGTTCGACCTGCATGTCTTCGGCCCCGTGGCCCTCACGCGCGCGGTGCTGCCGCACATGCGCGAGCGGCGCTCGGGGGCCGTCGTGCAGATGAGCAGCATGGGCGGGCAGATGTCCTTCGCGGGCTTCTCGGCGTACAGCGGAACCAAGTTCGCGCTGGAGGGTCTGTCGGAGGGGCTCGCGGACGAGGTGCGGGAGTTCGGCATCAAGGTGCTGATCGTGGAGCCGGGCGCCTTCCGGACGGCGCTGTTCGACACGAGTCGCGCCGGAGTCAGCGCGGACAGCGGCGTGTACGCCAGGGTGAGCGAGACCCGCGGCGCGGTCGCCGGCGGCGACGGCACCCAGCCCGGCGACCCCGCCAAGGCCGCCGCCCTCATCCTCGCCGCCCTCGAGGCCGAGGAGACCCCGTTGCACCTGCCGCTCGGCGAGGACGGCGTCGAGGCGGTGCTCGGCAAGCTCGACCAGGTGCGCACGGAGATCGCGGCCTGGGAGAAGCGCACACGAGCGACGGCCTTCGACGCCTGACGCCCGCTTGCGGCCCCCGGTTGTCAGACCCCGGTGCCAAGATGGGCGTACTGGGGTGGACGGCACGTGAGGGGCGGCATGGTGGACGTGGGGGAGGTGCAGGCGCCGGTGGGGCGGCGGGCCCGGGAGGTGTGTGCGGAGGGCATTCGGCTCTACGACGCCGCGCGCACCGTACTCGCCGATCACGCCCGCGCCCTGGAGGCGGTCCGCTCGGCGCTGGCGCCGCTCAGGGAAGAACTGGTCGTCAAGGAGCTGGAGTCCATCCCGGTCGCCCGGCTCAAGGACGCGACCGAGGGGCGGCTGCGGCTGGCGGCCGTGGAGGCGGCGGGGTTCGCATCGGTGCGCGCGGTGTACGAGGCGAGCCGGCACGAGCTGCGGCAGATCCCCGGCGTCGGCGCCCAGACCGCCGACCAGGCGCTGGCCGCGGCGCGGCAGATCGCGCGGGCGGTCGAGGAGACGGTGTCGGTCCGGATCGACGTCGACAACCCCGAACCCCGCACCACCGCCCTGGTCGTCGCGCTGCACCGGCTGGTCGAGGCCGGGCCCGAAGTGCGCCGCGCGGTGGACACCGCCGGGCAACTCGACCGGCGGCTGCGCGAGTTGCTGCCCGCGGCGCGCCCGGCGACCGGTCGGCTGCGCCTGGCGCTGACCGGTCGGCGCCGCAAGGAGGCGGCTCTCGTGGCGACGGCCGAGCTGCGCGCGCTGACGGCGGAGGCGGCCGACAAGGGCACCCGGCTGCAGCTGACGCAGGCCGCAACCGACCTGCTGCGCGCACCGGCCTCCGACATCGAGGCCTGGGTCGACTTCGAGCTGCGCTCCGCCGAGTACTACAGCCAGCTCGCCGAGGTCTCCGAGCACCGTACCGACGAGGCGGCCGCCGAGGGCTTCCTGCCGTCGGAGGTGGCCGAGCGGGTGCACGCGCAGCCGCTCGACGACACCCACCGCCGGGTCTCGCTGCGCGGCTACCAGTCCTTCGGCGCCCGTTTCGCGCTCGCCCAGCGCCGGGTCGTCCTCGGCGACGAGATGGGGCTCGGCAAGACGGTCCAGGCGATCGCCGCGCTCGCCCACCTCGCGGCCGAGGGGCACAGCCACTTCCTGGTGGTGTGCCCGGCGAGCGTGCTGATCAACTGGACCCGGGAGATCCGCTCCCGCAGCACACTGCGGGCGGTGCCGGTGCACGGCCCGGACCGGCAGGACGCGTACGCCGAGTGGCGCGAGCGCGGCGGCGTCGCCCTGACCACCTTCGCCCTGCTGCACACCCTGCCCGGCCCGGACGGCACCAGGCCGGGGATGCTCGTGGTCGACGAGGCGCACTACGTGAAGAACCCGGACACCCGCCGCGCCAGATCGATCGCGGCCTGGACGAAGGCCTGCGACCGCGTCCTCTTCCTCACCGGCACACCGATGGAGAACCGCGTCGAGGAGTTCCGCACCCTCGTCCGCCACCTCCAGCCGGACCTGCTCCCCGGCATACGCGACAGCGACGCCGTCGCCGGCCCGCAGGTCTTCCGCAGATCGGTCGCGCCCGCCTACCTGCGCCGCAACCAGCAGGACGTGCTCACCGAGCTGCCCGCACTGCTGCAGGTCGACGAGTGGGAGGAGCTCGGCGCCGCGGACCAGGACGCGTACCGCACGGCGGTCGTGGCCGGGAACTTCATGGCGATGCGCAGGGCCGCGTACGCCGACCCGGAGAAGTCCGCGAAGCTGCAGCGGCTGCGCGAGCTGGTCGCGGAGGCGGCGGACAACGGCCTGAAGGTGGTCGTCTTCTCGTACTTCCGCGACGTCCTCGCCACGGTCCGGCAGGCCCTGGGCGAGGACGTGTTCGGACCGATATCCGGCTCCGTCCCCGCCGCCCGCCGGCAGCAGCTCGTCGACGACTTCACCGCCGCCGACGGGCACGCGGTGCTGCTGTCCCAGATCGAGGCCGGCGGTGTGGGCCTGAACCTCCAGGCCGCGTCCGTGGTGATCCTCTGCGAACCACAGGTCAAACCCACCCTGGAACACCAGGCCGTGGCCCGCGCCCACCGCATGGGGCAGACCCGCACGGTCCAGGTGCACCGCCTGCTCGCCACGGACAGCGTCGACGAACGCCTGCTGCGCATCCTGGAGAACAAGGACCGCCTCTTCGACGCCTACGCCCGCCGCAGCGACACCGCGGACGCCACGCCGGACGCGGTCGACGTCACGGACGCCGGCATCGCGCGGCGGATCGTCGAGGAGGAGCAGCGAAGACTGGCCGCGGAGCGGGTCGACTGACCGTCAGATTCCGTCCACCCACGCCACGGTGAACGGCTCCTCGGGCACCCCGGGACCCATCGGCCCGCCCTTGTCGAACTGCGAGCGGACCACCAGCAGTCGGCCGTGGGCGCGGGCGAGGGTGGTCGGGATCTGCAGCGCGGTGTCGGTGAACCGCCGTTCCAGCCGGGCCGAGGCGCCGTCCCCGGACAGCCGCCAGCGGCTGATCGTGTTGCTCGTGTTGTGCGCCGCCCACAGCGTGCCGCGGGCCAGCTCCAGACCGTCGCCGTGCGTCAAGTCGCCGCCGTTCAGGGTGACTTGGCTCACAGCCCCGGAGGTGGTGGTCACCCGGTACAGACCGCCGCCGGTCATCCCGACGACGAACAGATGCCGCCCCGCCGGGTCGACGACGATGCCGTTGAGGAACAGCCCGTCGGCGGGGGCCACTGCGCTCAGGTCGTAGGCGGCGTCGAGCGTCGCACTGCCGCCGCGGGCACGGCGGAGGTCGGCCGGGGTGACGCGGTAGACCACCGGGCGGGTGCTGTCGGTGAGGTAGGCCGTGCCGTCCGGCCCGATCGCCAGGTCGTTGACGAAGGACGGGTCGCTGCCGGGCACGGTGAATCGGGCGAGCGGGGCGCGGGTGCGCAGGTCGTAGACGTCCACCCCGGCCGTGGAGTCGATGACCCACAGCCGACGGGAGCGGTCGACCTTCAGGCCGTTGGCGGTGTTGCGGCCGTCCGCCCCGGCCGGCAGGAAGACCTCGGCGGCACGGCCGCCGGCCGCCGCCCGGTACACCGCGCCGGTCGTGTACGAGCCGACGTACGCGTCGCCGGTGTACGGGTCGAGGGCGATGCCCTCGGGGTAGGGGCGGTCGCCGGGGAGCGTGAAGGCGGTGCTGATGCGGACGGCGGCGGCCGCCCGGGCGGTGGTCGCCGGAAGCGCGGCGGCGAGGGCCAGGCCGGCGCTGCTGGTGAGGAAGGTACGGCGGTGGATCGAACGGGACACGCTGGTGCCTCTCGATTCGGCTTCACATTCCATGACGTAGACGAATCTAGGTTAGAACTCTAATCATCGTCAATGCACTAATGGCCATGTGGAGGCACATCAAGAATCGCCCCGATACCATGCGCTGATGACGTCCATGCCCGCCTCCGAGCGCCTCGGCTCGCACCTCAAGCTGGCCGAGCAGGCCCTCATGGCGACCAAGGCCGCGGTCCTGAAACCGGCGGGCGTGACCGTCGCGCAGTACTCCGCGCTGCTCCACCTCTCCGAGAACCCCGGCATCTCGGCCGCGGCCCTGGCCCGCCTGTGCGGAGTCACACCGCCGACGATGAACACGGTCCTGAAGAACCTCCAGGACCGCGCCCTCATCGAGCGCACCCCGCACGAATGGCACCGGAACGTCCTGGAGACCCGCCTCACCGACGAGGGCCGCACGGTCATGGCCGACGCGGACGCCCGCGCCGTACGCGTCGAACGCGCCCTGGCCGCCGAGTTCGCACCCGAGGAACGCGAGGCGCTGGTCGGGCTGTTGGGGCGATGCGTGGAACTTCTGGAGAAGGAGCGCGGGCGGGCCTAAGGGGCTGTGCCCGGCCAGTCGTAGTCGTCCTCGCGGAAGGGCTTCGGTTCAGCGACCCAGCCCGCCGCGAGGACCAGCCGTGTCGCCCGGTGGACGGCGAGGAAGGCGAAGGGGCGCTCGAAGACGGCGTGGGTCACCGTCGTCTCGTACTCCGGTTCCGGCTGCTGCTCGGGCGCGCTCAGCCACACCGGCTCCATCGTCGTCACGGCGGCCGCGCGGAACCCTTCGGCGCTGAAGGTCGCCGTGGCGGACTGCTGCCCGGACCGCAGGCCGAGCGGTGCCGCGCTGATCCCGGGGAAGTGGCCGGGCGCGCCGTCGGACGCGGTGGCCAGGCCGAACAGCTCCGGGCGCGCGATCAGATCGTGGTCGGCGGCGAGCGCGAACTCCACGGTGTCGAGCACCAGACTGGGGGCCTGAGGGCGCAGGGTGCGGATCCTGTTCACCCGCAGGCCGGGGCCCGGCCCGCCGAGCGGCAGCCGACTGCCGGGGACGGCCGCGAGGCCACCCGCCAGGATGTCCACTCCGGCGGACAGGACCCGCCCGGGCGCCATCCGCTCGTCCCCGAGCAGGAGATGGACGTCCAGTCCGTTCGTGCCCCGCACTCTCACGGCGGTCACCGTGCCGTCGCAGGCCCGGGCCACCGACACGTCGTCCAGGTCGGAGGTGGTGCGGGTGAGGCCCGCCCAGTCCTCGGCCCGCTCCACCGGACCCCGCCAGGCGGCGAGTTCGCCCGTGAACGGCACCTCCCAATCGGTCCGCAACGCGAGCGCCGTTGCCAGCACGAGTGCCGTGTCCGGCCGCAGCATGACCGGCATCCGCTCGACGAGCCCGCCGGTGCGCTTCGCCGCCCATGCGTCCAGCGCCGACCGGTCGGCCTTCGCGTCCCCGGTGAGCACCCCGTGCGCGTCCGCCGGGAGCCCGGCCTCCCAGGCCTCCCGCAGCTCGACCGTCCGCCGGGTCCACAGCCCGAGGGCACAGTCCAGGCCCCGCATCCGCCCCATCGCGTCCAGCAACTCCCGCGCGGCAGCAGCCGATTGGCCGGCAGGGATGCCCACCGCCCCCGCCAGCTCCTCGCGCGCCGCGCCCGCCGCCCCGTCGGCCAGGAAGCCGAGCAACGGCCAGACGCCGGCCGCCGAGAAGACGGTGCCGTCGTCGACCGTCGAAGCCCAGCGGGCCGTAAGGGCGCCCACGGCGTGGACGGTTTCGTCCGTCAGGCTCATCGGTCGGCGAACTCCTCGAAGCCCGGCATCGGTGCCGGCCGCGTCACCCATCCCGCCGCCAGCACCAGCCGCGAGTGCCGGTGCACGGCGAGGAAACCGAAGGGGCGGTCGAAGCGGGCCCTGACGGTGGTGGTCACGAAACGGAGCTCGGGAATCCCGCCGGCCGCGGCCAGCCCGAAGGACGTCACCGCCGCCGCACGGAAGCCCAGCGGGCCGAACCCGGCCGTCACGCCCTGCTCGGCCGACCCGACGGCCAGCGGGAATCCGCTGATGCCGGGGAAGTGGCCGTGGTCGGTGTCCTGCGCGGTGGTGAGCCCGAACAGCCCGTGCAGCTCCAGCAGATCGTGGTGCGCGGCCATGCCGTACGACACCGTCGTCACGTCGAGCGTCGGCGGTCGCGGCCGGGTGCGACGCTCCTTCTCGACGCGGAGGCCGGGGCCGGCGTCGCCGTGGGGAAGCCGGTCCCCCTGCACCACCGGGGACCTGCCCGCGAGGATGTCCACGCCCGCGCCGAGCACCTGCCCGGGCGTCATGTCCTCCTCGCCGAGCAGCAGATGGACGTCGATGGCGGTGTTGCCCAGCACCCTCAGCTCGGTGACCGGGCCGTTGCGCGTGTCCGCCACGCCCACCCGGTCCAGCAGCGCGCTCTCGCGGTGCAGGCCGAGCAGCGTGCGGTCCCCCCACGGCCCGGAGCGCGGCCGCAGCGGCACCTCCCGGAACGGGCGCAGCCAGTCGGTACGCATCCCCAGCGCGCTCGCCAGCACCATCTCGGTGTCCTCGCGCAGCTCCACCGGCATCCGCTCGACGAGCCCGCCGGTGCGCTTCGCCGCCCAGGCATCCAGCGCTTCCTGATCGCCCACCGCATCCCCCGTGAGCACCCCGTGCGCCCCCGCCGGCAGCCCCGCCTCCCACGCCTCCCGCAGCTCCAGCGTCCGCTTGGTCCACAGCCCGAGGGCACAGTCCAGGCCCCGCATCCGCCCCATCGCCCCCAGCAACTCCCGCGCCGCGGAAGCCGCTTCACCGGCAGACAGGCCCACGGCCTCCTCGAGCTCGGCCCGCGCGGCGCCCCCCGCCCCGTCCGCCAGGAACGCCAGCAGCGGCCACACGCCCGCCGCCGAGAAGACCGTGCCGCCGCGGATCGCGCCGGCCCACCGCGCGGTCAGGCCGTTGACCGCCTTGATCGCAGGATCTGAGATGCCCATTCCGCCCCCGCTCACCTCGCGCTTACCATGCGCCCAGTCAGTCGTACACCGGCTCTGCACGTCGGTCCCGTACGGCAGTCCGTTCGACCCCGCACGTCTCCGCGCAGCCCCGCGCCCGCCCCCGGAACCAGGAGCACGGTACCTGTGTCCATACCTCCGCCCCCTGGGCCCCACCAGCCCCCGGGACCTCAAGGACCGTATCCGCAGGGCCAGTACCCGTACCCGCAGGGCCCCTACGCCGCTCCCGGGCCGTCCCCGTACCAGCCCTGGGGCCAGGGCTACAGCCCGTACAACCGCCCCGCCCCCGTCAACGGGCTGGCCATAGCCTCCCTCGTCCTGGGCGTCCTCTGCTTCGTCCCCGCCCTCGGACTGCTTCTCGGTCTGATCGCGCTGGGGCAGATCCGCAGGAAGGGCGAGCGCGGCAAGGCGATGGCGGTGGCCGGGTCGGTGTTGTCGTCGGTGGGGCTCGCGCTGTGGGTGCTGGTGCTGGCCACGGGCGCCGTGTCCGACTTCTGGGACGGTTTCAGGGACGCCGCGAAGGACCACGGCAGCGCCTACTCCCTCACCAGGGGCGACTGCTTCGACGCCCCGGGCGGCTCCCTGCTGGGCAGGGCCTACAACGTCGACAAGGTGCCCTGCGACGGCCTCCACGACGCCGAGGTCTTCGCCGCCTTCAGGATGACGGGCGGCGCCGCCTACCCCGGGGACGGCAAGGTGCAGGAGGTGGCCGGCAGCAAGTGCTTCGCGCTGCGCTACGGCTACGCCATGGACGCCTGGGCCGTACCCGAGGACGTCGACGTGTACTACCTGACGCCGACCCGGGGGAGCTGGCGGCTCGACGACCGCGAGGTCACCTGCATGTTCGGCAACATCGACGAGAAGGCCGGTCTGAAGGGCTCCCTCCGCAACGACTCACGCACGCTGGACGCCGAGCAGATCGCCTACCTCAAGGCCGTCAACCTCGAGAACGCCGCCCTGGACAGCCAGCCCCTGGACACCCCCGAGGAGGACCTGAAGAGCAACCGCGCATGGGCCGGGCGCGTGTCGGCCGCGCTCTCCAAGGAGGCCCGGATGCTGCGCGACCACCCCTGGCCGGCCGGTGCGAAGAGGCCGGTGACCAAGGTCGCCGAGGACGTGGAGGCCGTACGGAAGGAATGGGTCCGGGCCGCAGCGGCCACCGACGCGGACACCTTCTACGAGCACTACGACCGGGTCATGAAGCTCTCCACCCCGGACAGCGCGGTCACCGCCCGCAAGGCTCTGGGCCTGGCCACGACGCCTCCCGCAGGCGCGTACGGAGACGCCGGCGGGGACGACGACACAGGCGGCTCCGAACTTGAGGTGTGACGGCCGCCATAGCGGGGAGAAAGTGCCTGCGTAAAGCCCTCCCGCGGCACATGTCATCACATCGAGTGATTCTCTGGCCTTTGCTTGCATGGGCCAACCCACGGTTGCCACGCTGTTGCTGTCTGTACAACCTGATGGGAGCGGCCAGTGACTTTCGGTGAGCAGCCGGCGTACCTGCGCGTCGCGGGTGATCTCCGCAAGAAGATCGTCAACGGCTCGCTGCCACCGCACACCCGTCTGCCCTCCCAGGCCAGAATCCGCGAGGAGTACGGCGTCTCGGACACGGTCGCGCTGGAGGCCCGCAAGGTCCTGATGGCCGAGGGCCTGGTCGAGGGCCGCTCGGGATCGGGGACCTATGTCCGCGAGCGCCCCGTCCCGCGCAGCGTCGCCCGCTCCGGCTTCCGCCCGGACGGCGGGGCCACCCCCTTCCGGCAGGAGCAGGCCGACGGCGGGGCGCGCGGCACCTGGGAGTCCAGCAGCGAGCAGGCCGAGGCGAGCGCCTCGGTCGCCGAGCGGCTCTCCGTCAAGCCCGGCGACCGCGTGATGTGCACGCGGTACGTCTTCCGGGAGGGCGGCGAGGCGATGATGCTCTCCACCTCCTGGGAGCCCCTCGCGGTCACCGGCCGTACCCCCGTGATGCTCCCCGAGGAGGGCCCGCTCGGCGGCATGGGCGTCGTCGAGCGCATGGCGGCGATCGACGTGATCGTGGACAACGTCACGGAGGAGGTCGGCGCCCGCCCCGGCCTCGCCGAGGAACTCCTCGCCCTGGGCGGCGTCCCCGGCCATGTCGTCCTGGTCATCCAGCGCACGTTCTACGCCTCGGGCCGCCCCGTCGAGACCGCCGACGTCGTCATCCCGGCCGACCGCTACCGGGTCGCGTACCACCTCCCAGTGAAGTAGCGCACACCTATACGGCGGTCACCGCTCACAGCACCCCGCCGCGCCCGCTCCCACCAGCGCTCGGAACACCTCCGCGCGCCGGTGGAATCTGGCCGTTCTCGCAGGTCGACCCAGGCCCGCCCGGCACACCGCTGACCGGATGCGTCCACGTCCGCGCACGGCGCGTTCGACGCCGTGCGCCCCCCTCGGTCTGGCCGGTTGCGTACCTCTTTGTGAAAAGTCGTATTCGCTGCGTAAAGGTTAGGCGTAGGCTCGGGCATATGCGGATTGCGGTTTCCTTATGGGGCGGGGCACGGCACGAACCGCGGGTGGGCTGCGGTCGGGCCGAGACGGGAAGGAGCGGTGGGGCGCGATGAACGACGGCACGATCACTCTTCCCTGGCTCGTCATACGGCAGGACGACAACGGCAATCGCTACCGCGTGGGCAGGTACGCGACCAGGGCCGAGGCCCAGAAAATCGCGGACAGCCTCGACAACCGCGGCCACAAGCAGCTGTATTGGGTCGAGCGCATCGGCCAGAACGGCCAGGGCGGAACGGCCACGGCCAACTGACCCGGACTCCCGTAGGCTCCGGCGCATGACAGAACGGATTGTGGTGGTGGGCGCCGCCCTGCTCGACGGCCCCCACCTCCTCGCCGCCCGCCGCAGCGCACCCCCCGACCTGGCCGGCCGCTGGGAACTCCCCGGCGGCAAGGTGGAACCGGGCGAGACCCCCGAGGCGGCCCTGACCCGCGAACTGCACGAGGAACTCGGCGTCGAAGCGGAAGCCGTGGAGCGCGTCCCGGGCGAGTGGCCCCTGAAGCCCCCGTACGTCCTCCAGGTATGGACGGCCCGCCTGCTCCCGGGTTCTGCCGATCCGAAGCCCTTGGAGGACCACGACGAGCTGCGCTGGCTGGGCCCCGGCGAGCTCTGGGACGTGAACTGGCTCGACGAGGACGTGGAAGCCGTCCGAGCAGTCGCCGCCCTCAGGGGCGCGGGGCTGTGACATCAGCGGCTCCGCCGCGGGGCGCGACAGGCCACAACGAGCCGGCAGTCGCCAGGCGACAGGAGCGCCCGAGCCCATAGGCGCACGCGCCTAAACGCCGTAGGCAGACGGTACTGCCCGCTCGATATCGGGTATGTCCCAATTAACCCCACGAAACCGGACATGGGGTGAGCGTCTGGCTTGGGAAGTGATCGGCGTGATCGACACCGTGGACGACCGCGCCGAGTGGAGCTTTCCCGCAGAACCGGGCGCCGTCCGCAACGCCCGCGCAGCCGTCCGTGGCCAACTGCGCAGCTGGGAACTCGACTCCCTCTGTGATCTCACCGCCCTGCTGGTCAGCGAGCTGGTGACCAACTCCCTGCGGCACGCCACCGGACCCATCGGCGTCCGTCTGGTACGCCCCGCGGGTCTCGAGGGCGTCCTGCTGGTCGAGGTCTCCGACCCGCTCCCGGACCCGCCCCGCGAGCGCATCGCCCACCCCGAGGACGAGAGCGGCCGCGGACTGCAGCTGGTCGCACACTCCTCCCGCCGCTGGGGCACCCGGCCCGACGAGGCGGGCAAGACGGTGTGGTTCGAACTCGCCGTCCCGAGTTGACGCACCGTACGGGCCTGTACGGCCGTCTCCGCTCTGTCGACCGGCTGGTTCAGGCCAGTGGCAGTTGTTGGAATGCGTGATTCGACGGCGTGTTGGCTGGTTAGAAGACTGGAAGTGTTGCTGTAGCCCGGACCGAAAACCATCGGGATCGTGCTGTGATCGTGAACACCGTGTTGTGCGGCACCGTAGTGCTGGATACTGCGGGCAGCCGCCGCCGGTGACCGGTGCCGGACGCGGTGAGCTGGAGGGGACGGTTCGCGTGAGCGAGATACCAGCGAAGGCCACGGAGTCCGACGACCCGTCGGACGGCGCGAGGGCCGAGGCCGCGGGTGATGCCGTGGCGGACGCGCCGCGTCGTGCGACAGGCGGGACGGGGCTGTCCTCCTCCGAGGAGGCACCGGGTGGTGACGCCATGTGGCAGAGCAGTCCGCCCGGTTCCATCTACGACTACATCAAGGTCGCGTCCTTCTCCATAGGCCCCGACGGCCTCGTCGACCAGTGGAGTCTGCGCGCCGAGCAGCTCTTCGGCATCGCTGCCGAGCGCGCCGTCGGCATGGACCCCATCGAGGCGTTCATCGACCCCGACCTGCACGAACAGGGCCAGCGCAAGATGGCCGAGATCCTCGACGGCCGGGAGTGGACCGGCGTGGTCCCGTTCCGCACGCCCGAGCCGGTCGAGGGGCAGGGTGTGAAGGAGGGCCTCGCCGAGGTCTACGTCATGCCGACGCGGACCGAGGAGGGCGAGCGGGCCGCCGTCTGCATCGTCGTCGACGTACGCACACTGCGCGGCATCGAGACCGACCTCGCCGCCGCGCAGGCGATTTTCGGTCAATCTCCGTTCGGCTTCCTGCTGATCGACACCGATCTGCGGGTCCGACGTGCCAACCAGCAGTTCGCCGGCACTTTCGGCGGCACCCCCGACGACCACCGCGGCCGCGGAGTCCACGACTATCTGCGCAGCCCGGAGGCCGAGCGGGTGTCCGCGACGCTGCGCCGGGTCCTGGAGACCGGCGACTCCATCACGGACATGCACGTCACGGGCTTCGTGCCGGGCTCGGACGACCGCCGTCACTGGTCCATCAACCTCTACCGGGTGCACAGCGGCTCCGGGCGCCCCATCGGCATCGCATGGCTCGGAACCGACATCACCTCCCGTCGCGCGGCAGCCCGGGAAGCGGCCGCCGCACGGCGCAATCTCGCCCTTCTGAACGAGGCCGGCGCCCGTATCGGCAACTCCCTGGACCTGGAGACCACCGCCCGCGAACTCCTCGACGTCGTCGTCCCCGGCTTCTGCGACCTCGCGACGGTCGACCTGTACCAGGGCCTGCTGGTCGGCGACGAGACCCCGCCCGGGCTCGCCGACGGCAGCGCGGAGCTGCGCCGGGTCGCGTTCGCGAGCGCGGTCTCCGACGCGCCGTTCATCGGCTCCGGGCCGCCGATCCCGGTCGGCGCGGTCCACCACTACCCCTTCAACTCGCCCTGTGCGGACGCCCTGCGCACCGCCCGTACGCAGCTCGTCCCTGCCGAGGAGGGCGGCCTCGTCCAGTCCACGCTGGCCGTGCCGATGGTCGCCCACGACACCGTCGTGGGACTGGCGCAGTTCGCCCGTACGAAGGGCAGCGAGCCGTTCGGGGAACGGGACCGGGACCTCGCGGTGGAGCTGGCGGCGCGCGCGGCGGTGTGTATCGACAACGCGCGCCTGTACCGGCGTGAGCACGAGCGGGCGTTGATACTGCAGCGGTCCCTGCTGCCGCCGGGCGACCCGGTGGCCTCCGGTCTGGACATCGCCTGCCGCTATCTGCCCGGCAACTCGTCCTCGGACCGGCCGAGCGAGGTCGGCGGCGACTGGTTCGACGTGATCGAACTGCCCGGTCACCGTACGGCGTTGGTGGTCGGCGACGTCATGGGACGCGGCCTGCGGGCTGCGGTGGCCATGGGCGAACTCCGGTCCGCCGTACGGACGCTGGCCCTGCTGGATCTCGAACCGGCCGAGGTGCTCAGCGCGTTGGACGAGATCGCGCGCGGCCTCGGCGCCCCGGGCGGCGTCCAGCAGGCCACGCGCGCGGCCCGCCGCCCCCGCGAGGCGGACCTGTCGGAGGTGTACCTCGCGACCTGCGTCTACGCGGTCTACGACTCCGTGACGCGCCGCTGCACCTTCGCCAACGCCGGCCATCTGCCACCCGTCCTGGTCGAACCCGGTGAGGACGCGCTGATGCTCGACGTGCCGCCGGGCATGCCGCTCGGCGTGGGCGGGGAGCCCTTCGAGGAGGTAGAGGTCGAACTACCCGAAGGTGCCCTTCTCGCGCTCTACACGGATGGACTGGTCGAATCCCGCGACCATCCGCTGGACGAGGGCCTGCAGGCGTTCGTGGGCGCCCTCACCGACCCGACCCGCCCGCTGGAGGACGTCTGCGACCACGTCCTCAACACCCTCGACACCCACCACGGCGAGGACGACATCGCCTTGCTGATGGCACGTGTCCAGGGTCTGCCGGCCGACTCGGTCGGCGACTGGACGCTGCCGCGGGAGCCGCGCAGCGTGGGCCGGGCCCGCGAGTACGCCCGCGGGCAGCTGCTGTCGTGGGACCTCGAACCCCTCGTCGACACAACGGAGTTGCTGGTCAGCGAGCTGGTCACGAACGCGTTGCGGTACGGCGAGGGTGAGATCAGACTGCGGCTGCTGCTGGATCGCACGCTGGTGTGCGAGGTGTGGGACTCGGGGCTGGTTCAGCCTCGGCGTCGCCGGGCCAGGGACACCGATGAGGGTGGTCGTGGGCTGCAGTTGGTCGGGTTGCTGTCGGCGGCGTGGGGCTCTCGCCGGACGCCGCGTGGGAAGACGGTCTGGTTCGAACTCCCGCTGCCGGACGGGGAGACGGGGTTGGCGGATCCTGCGGAGGCGTTGCTGAGTCTGTTCTGACGGCGGTGCGCCCACTGGGTGGGGGCTGCTGGTGGTTCGGCGTCTGCGGGTTGGCGGGGGCTGGTCGCGCAGTTCCCCGCGCCCCTTTACGGCGTGCTCGTGCCGCGGCGGGCACGAGTGCGGGGACCGCCGAAGCTCGCGGGCGGGCCGCCGTGCGGGGTTCCGCCCAGTAGCACCCCGCCGAGGACGGCCCCGGCGACTCCGCTCTCGGGCTCAGCCCCACCGCCCAACGGGTTGCCGTGCACGCGCACGTCCTGTTCGGCCAGGTCACGGGCCTGGCGGGCCGACGCGTCGGCGGCCAGGACGTCCGGCGGCTCCGCGGTGAGCAGGCGCCGGGCCGCTGCCAGCCGGGTGCGCGCCGCGTAGCCCACCGCGCCCCGATGCGTCGCCTGGAACCCCTCCGCCGCGTCGAGGGCACTGCGCGCGACGAGCAGGGAGGCGACCGGCAGCACCCCGGCCCGCCCCACCGCGACCGGCGCGGTCGCGTGCACGATCCGCCGCAGCGCGTCGAGCGGGTCGTACGGCCCGGCGGTCAGCTCCTCTCGTACGGCGGCCAGGGCGAGGTCGGCGTGCATGACCCGGGCGTGCAGCTCGCCCGCGGGGAGGTCCGCGCCGCCCGTCTTCGCGGCCGCGAGTTCCGTCTCCGCGCCGGTCAGGGCGGCCGCCAGCAGCCCCGCGGCCGACGCGAGGTCCGCGGCGAGGCGTTCGATGCCGGTGACGAACACCGAGGCCTGGGCCGTTGCGCCCTCGGCGGCGCGCAGATGGCGTATCGCGCCCTCGCCGTCCTCCAAGTCGGCCGCCTGGCGGGACTGGTTGAAGCGGGTGGTGGCGAACACCAGGCGGTCCTTGGCCTGTTCGGTGTACCCGGTGACGGCGTCGATCGCGGCGGGGGAGTACCGCCGCCCGAGCTCGGCGACCGTGGCCTCCGCGCCCCCGGTGCGCGCGGTGAGCTCCCGGAAACGGACCTCCGCCAGTTGCAGGGCTTCCTCCAGACCACCGCCCGGCCCCAGTGCACGCAGCCGGTCGAACCCGCCCGCCTCCGCGTCCAGCCGCCGCCCCGCCTCCTGGCACCGACCGACGATCCCGGCGAGGGCATGCCGCCGGGACGTCTCGTCGTCCGGGACACCGTCGTCGTACTGCTGCCGCATCCGGAAGGCGGCCGCCAGCTCGGACTCGGCGTCCCGCACGGCCTGTGCGAAGGGTGCCACGGCCTCCGCGCCGAACCGCGCCCGGGCGAAGCCGAGTTCGTCCCGGCTGGTGCGCACGCAGTCGTCGGCCTCGACGAGCAACGCCCGCGCCCGCTCGTCCAGTTCGGAGAGGGGCGGTACGGCGGCCCCGACGGGGGCGACGGCCCCACCGGGCGTTGTCCGCGTCCGGGCCCGCCGGGTGCGCCGCACATACCCGTACCCGGCGAGCACACCCACGACGCCCACCGCGAGGAGCGGCAGCACCAGGTCGATCACCGACGTCTCGTCCTGCTGCGCGGCGGCCGCGGTCGGGGCGGCGGAATGCGCACGGGTCGCCGGAACCATCACGTCGGCGTTGATCGTCATCCACGGCAACACCAGCCACACCACCCCGGCCAGCGCGCCCACCAGCGTGTGCAGCACCCGCACGGATATCTGGGAGGTGGCGCGCCGCGGCCGGCCCCGGATCAAGGATGACGTCACATTTCGGAGCGTATGAGCAGGAATGCGAACACGCGACCGGGATGCGTCCGGGGTGGGGGTGAAGTGACACAGGGGGACGGATGACCACGGACGATGACGCGACAGGGGGAGCGGCAATGGACCGGACGGAGCGCACGCACAGGGATCACTCGGACGCGGAAGGACCTGCGACCCCCACCCACGAACCCGCCGCGGCCGCCGCCCACGAACCCGCAGCCGCCGACGCTCAGGACCCCCCACAGGGGCCACCCGCACCCGACGACGAAAGCAGCACGGGTGGTGCGGGTGGAAACACAAGAAACCCGAGCCACCCCTGGCGCCGCAGACTCAAACGCACCGCCCTGACCCTCGTCCTCGCCCTGCTCCTCCCCACCCTCGCCGCCGAAATCGCCCTACGTGTGAACTACACCGGCGACCCCGCGGAAGGCACGTACACCAGGACCAAGGACGCCATCTGGCTGGGCCACGCCTGGCTCGACGGCCGCAAGACGACCACCGACGTCACCGCCCTCGCCGACCGCCTCGAGACCACCGGGATCCGCGACCTGTACGTCCACGCAGGCCCCCTGGAACACGACGGCACGCTCCCCGAGTCGGCGTACCCGAAGGCGCGTTGGCTGATCACCACCCTGCACCGCCGGGCGCCGCGCCTCCGCGTACAGGCCTGGCTCGGCGACGTACTCGCGACCGAGAGCCCCACCGGCATGCGCCTCGACCGCCCCGCGACCCGGGCCGCCGTGGTCGCCTCCACCCGCCAGATCCTGGCCGCCGGCTTCGAAGGCGCCCACTTCGACCTCGAGCCCCTCCACTCCGGCGACCGGGACTACCTCACCCTCCTCGACTCCCTCCGCTCCGTCACCCGTGCACACAACGCCCAACTCTCCGTCGCCGCCCACCAGATCGACCCCCTCCCCGGCTTCCACTCCTTCTGGGGCACGGTCGCCGGACACCCGAAGTGGTGGTCGCAGCGCTTCTTCGGCCAGGTGGCGCGCCGGGTCGACCAGATCGCCGTGATGTCGTACGACACCATGCAGCCGCTGCAGAGCCTGTACGGCGGTTACGTGGCCCAGCAGACCTCGCTCGCCCTGGAGGTCACCCCGGAGTCGACGGACCTGCTGATGGGCCTGCCCTTCTACCACGAGAACCGGTTCGGCCACTGGAATCACGCGGAGACCGTCCCCGCAGCCGTCCGCGGCGTCCGCCTCGGCCTGTCCCGCACGGACGCGGACCGGGCGAACTTCGGCGTCGCGCTCTACGTCGACTTCGCGGCGAAGGAAACGGACTGGAAGGCGTACGAGAAGGACTGGGTCCACTGAAGCCGAAGGCAGCCCGCGCCGAAAAACCGCCTGCGCACCCCTCTCCCTGCCTGCCACGATCTGCCGAATGACCGCGCCCCGCAAGCACCCCGCCCGCAGGCACCTGACCCGGGCCGACCTCGCCCCCCTCGCCCGCGCCGCCGCCGGAGGCCACCGCACCCTCGCCGCCGTCACCCGCCTCCACGGCGGCACCAAGAAGGGCGTCTACCGTCTCGCCTTCGACGACGACTCCACCGCCGTCGCCTACGTCTGGTCGCCGGACGAGGACTACTGGGACGCCGCCCCGCCCGACCTGCGCGACCCCTTCTCCCACGGCACCGGCCTCGACCTGCTCACGGCGGCCCACGACCGCCTGACCGCAGCCGGCGTCCGCACGCCCCGCCTCCTGCACGCCGACGCCACCCACACCCATCTCCCGGCCGACGCGGCGATCGTCGAGGACGTCACCGGCGGCAGCCTGGAGGAGGCCCTGGACCGCGACCCGGAAGCGGGGGCCGAGGCCCTGGCCCGCCTCGCCGAGCAGCTCACCGCGCTGCACGCGCACGAGGGCCCGACCTTCGGCAAGGTCGCCGCGGTCGACAACGGCGTTGCCCCGGACGCCGGTTCATGCGAACAGCGCGTCACGGACGGCGCGCTGCGCGACATCGAGGAGATCGCCGTACGGGATCCGAGGGCGGCGGCAGCACGGGACCAACTGGCGGACGCCGTACGGTCATCGGCCTCCGAGGTCCGTCCCCGCACCCGCCACACCCTCATCCACGGCGAACTCGGCCCGGACCACGTCCTGTTGACCCCCGACGGCCACCCGGCACTCATCGACATCGAAGGTCTGCTGTACTTCGACGTGGAGTACGAGCACGTCTTCCTCGAGCTCCGCTTCGGCCCGCACTACGACGCCCTGCGCACCCCCGGCCTCGACGAGGACCGCCTCCGCCTCTACGGCCTGGCGATGCACCTGTCCCTGGTCGCAGGCCCCCTCCGCCTCGTCGAGGGCGACTTCCCGAACCCGGGCTGGATGCGGGAGATCGCGGAGTACAACCTTCTCCGGGCGCTGGAGTTCGTGGCGCGATGACCGCCATGCACACTTTCCTGGTGGTGGCGACCGCGCTGGTCGTGACGGCCCTGGCCGTGATCGGCCTCGCGGGGATCGTCAAGGAGTGGGCGCCGCCATGGGGCCGCGCGGTACTGCGGCCGAGGCTGTGGGGCGCCGGCGCGCTGCTCGCCGCCATCGGCGCGGGCGTCTTCAGCTTCCTCGGCCCCCTGGACGGGCCGCACGGCGGCTTCGGGCCCCTGCCGTGGGTCGGCTGGGTCGCCTTCATGGGCGGCCTGGTGCTCCAGCACCTCGGCCTGCGACCCGGCCGTACCCACGCGCCGGCCGCTACGACGAAGACCGTCTCCTGATCTTCGACCCCAGCCACACCAGCGGGTCGTACTTGCGGTCAACTGCCCGTTCCTTCAAGGGGATCAGCGCATTGTCCGTGATCTTGATGCCCTCGGGGCAGACCTCCGTGCAGCACTTGGTGATGTTGCAGTAGCCGAGGCCGTGTTCGTCCTGGGCGGTCTTCTTGCGGTCGAGCCCGCCCTCGGCGGCCGCGTCCAGCGGGTGCATGTCCAGCTCCGCCACCCGCATCAGGAAGCGCGGCCCGGCGAACGCCGGCTTGTTCTCCTCGTGGTCGCGCACGACATGGCAGGTGTCCTGGCACAGGAAGCACTCGATGCACTTGCGGAACTCCTGCGAGCGGTCCACGTCCTCCTGCATCATCCGGTACTCGCCGGGCCCCACACCCTCCGGCGGCACGAACGCCGGAACCTCGCGCGCCTTGGTGTAGTTGAAGCCGACGTCCGTGACCAGATCCCGTACGACCGGGAAGGCCCGCAAGGGTGTGACGGTGATCGTCTCCTCCCGTGTGAAGACCGACATGCGCGTCATGCACATCAGGCGCGGCCGGCCGTTGATCTCGGCGGAGCACGAACCGCACTTGCCCGCCTTGCAGTTCCAGCGGACCGCCAGGTCCGGTGCCTGGGTGGCCTGGAGGCGGTGGATGATGTCCAGCACCACCTCGCCGTCGTTGACTTCGACCTTGAAGTCCTCCAGGCCGCCGCCCTTGACATCGCCCCGCCACACCTTGAAGCGGGCCTCGTAGCTGCTCACTCGTACAGCTCCTCTTCGGCGAGGTACTTGACCAGCTCCTCCTTGTCGAAGAGGGCGAGCAGGTCGGCGCGGATGGGGTCGGTGGTCTCTCGGGTGAGGGCGATCTGGCCGCGGACGGGGTCCGTGGCCGCCAACCCGCCCGTGGGGTCGGTCAGTCGGCACAGCAGGTTGATGTTGCGCCACTTGCGGTCCATCGTCGGGTGGTCCTCGCGGGTGTGGCCGCCGCGCGACTCGGTGCGCTCCAGCGCGGCCCGCGCCACGCACTCGCTGACCAGCAGCATGTTCCGCAGGTCCAGCGCGAGGTGCCAGCCCGGGTTGAACTGGCGGTGCCCCTCGACGCCGGCCCGACGGGCCCGTACGCGAAGATCGGCCAGCTTCTCCAGGGCCTGCGCCATCTCGGCCTCGCGGCGGATGATGCCGACCAGGTCGTTCATCGTCTGCTGGAGTTCCTGGTGGAGGGTGTACGGGTTCTCCGGCGGGCGTCCGTCCTCCTCGCCGGGGGCCGGGCCCTCCGCGGAGAAGGGGCGCAGTGCCTCGGCCGCCGCCGTGTCGATCTGGACTTCGTCCACCGGCGGCCGCCCGTCGGCGAGGCCCGTCGCGTACTCGGCCGCGTGCCAGCCCGCCCGGCGCCCGAACACCAGCAGGTCGGAGAGCGAGTTCCCGCCGAGCCGGTTGGAGCCGTGCATGCCGCCGGCCACCTCGCCGGCCGCGAACAGCCCCGGCACCCCGCGCGCCGCCGCCGTGTCGGACTCGACCGCGATACCGCCCATCACGTAGTGACAGGTCGGCCCGACCTCCATGGCCTCCGCCGTGATGTCGACGTCCGCCAGTTCCTTGAACTGGTGGTACATGGAGGGCAGCCGGCGCCGGATGACCTCGGCGGGCATCCGCGTCGACACGTCCAGGAAGACCCCGCCGTGCGGGGAGCCGCGGCCCGCCTTCACCTCGGAGTTGATCGCGCGGGCGACCTCGTCGCGGGGGAGCAGCTCCGGGGGACGCCGGTTGTTGTCCGGGTCCTCGTACCAGCGGTCGCCCTCCTCCTCCGACTGCGCGTACTTCTCCTTGAAGACGTCGGGGATGTAGTCGAACATGAACCGCTTGCCGTCGGAGTTCCTGAGCACGCCGCCGTCGCCGCGCACCGACTCGGTGACGAGGATGCCCTTCACCGACGGCGGCCAGACCATGCCCGTCGGGTGGAACTGCACGAACTCCATGTTCAGCAGCGGCGCCCCGGCCAGCAGTGCCAGCGAGTGGCCGTCGCCCGTGTACTCCCACGAGTTCGACGTCACCTTGAAGGACTTGCCGATGCCACCGGTCGCGATCACCACGGAGGGCGCTTCCAGCACGAAGAAGCGGCCGGTCTCACGCTCGTACGCGAAGACCCCGGAGACCCGCGAGCCGTCCTTCAGAACCCGTGTGACCGTGCACTCCTGGAAGACCTTCAGCCGCGACTCGTAGTCGCCGGTCTCCTTCTTGTCCTCCTGCTGCAGCGAGACGATCTTCTGCTGGAGGGTGCGGATCAGCTCCAGGCCCGTACGGTCGCCGACGTGCGCGAGGCGCGGGTACTCGTGGCCGCCGAAGTTGCGCTGGGAGATCTTCCCTTCCTTCGTACGGTCGAAGAGGGCGCCCCAGGTCTCCAGCTCCCACACCCGGTCCGGGGCCTCCTGCGCGTGCAGTTCGGCCATCCGCCACTGGTTGAGGAACTTGCCGCCGCGCATGGTGTCGCGGAAGTGCACCTGCCAGTTGTCGTGCTCGTTGACATTGGCCATGGCCGCCGCGATGCCGCCCTCGGCCATCACCGTGTGCGCCTTGCCGAACAGCGACTTGCAGATCACGGCCGTACGGGCGCCCCGCTCCCGCGCCTCGATGGCGGCGCGCAGCCCGGCGCCGCCCGCACCGACCACGACGACGTCCCACTCCTGGCGGTCGACCACGGACATCAGAAAAACCTCGGATCGTCGAAGGCGCCGGACGCCAGCAGATAGACGTAGAAGTCGGCGAGCGCCACGCTCACCAACGACGCCCAGGCGAGCAGCATGTGACGGGCATTGAGTTTCCCGACGAACTGCCAGGCCTTGTAGCGCACGGGGTGCTTGGAGAAGTGTTTGAGCTTGCCGCCGACGATGTGCCGGCAGGAGTGGCAGGAGATCGTGTACGCCCAGATCAGCGTGATGTTGACCAGGAAGACGAGGGTGCCGAGGCCCATGTGGCCCCAGTTCTCGTCCGTGTCCCGGAACGACAGCACGGTGTCGTACGTCAGGATGCCGGCGACCAGGATGGCGGCGTAGAAGAAGTACCGGTGGATGTTCTGCAGGATCAGCGGGAAGCGGGTCTCACCGGTGTACTTCTTGTGCGGCTCGGCCACCGCGCAGGCCGGGGGCGAGGCCCAGAAGCCCCGGTAGTAGGCCTTGCGGTAGTAGTAGCAGGTCAGGCGGAAGCCCAGCGGGAAGATCAGGATGATGATCGCCGGGGAGATTCCCCACCAGCTGCCGAAGAGGTCGGCATTGGGGCCCGAGGGCATGTCCTTGCAGTTCTCCGCCAGACAGGGCGAGTAGAACGGCGAGACGTACGGCGCCGAGTAGTAGTCCGCGTTCGCGAAGGCCCGCCATGTCGAGTACACGATGAACGCCAGCAGTCCGGCCGCGGTGGCGGCCGGGGCCAGCCACCAGCGGTCGGTGCGCAGATGCGGGGCGTCGATCGCGGCGCGCGTACCGGCTCGTACGCCGCCGCTGTTCAGATGTGGTTCCGTACCAGTGGCCAACTCATGACTCCGGTCGGGTTCAGGGGGCGTGGCGGTCGCGTGCGCCCAGTCCCTCGTCGTCCGTGTCGACCCACAGCGAGGGGTCGTACGGGGTGTCGGGGATGGTGACGAGCTCGGGCTTGCGCTGCGCGGCCGGGGTGCTCGCCGCCTCGCGCAGGAGCGCGACGCTCTCCCGCAGGTGGTCGGCGTCGGCGCGGACGCGGCGCATGTCGAGACCGCCGCTGCCGAGTTGCTGCTCCAGGCGGCCCACCGACCGGGACAGGTCGTCTAGGCAGCGCTGGACTTGCGTCAGGTCGTCTTGCACGGACATGACGTGACCTCACTTCCATGGGCCCTCGGGCCCCAGGTGGCAACGTTCATGCGCCTGCGAGTGTTGCGCGTCACACCTGCCGGTGGGAAGGGATGTGCAGCGATTGGCGGATTGCACGCCTCCAGTGCACGCCTGCAAGCGCTCTGTGTGCGCCGGGGGCGCACGTTGGGCCGTACGAGTGGGCTTCTCCGCGCCTGTCGCCGTGTCGGCGCCGGTCGAAGAACCCTTTCCTCTTCAGTGGGCCGTAGATCTGATCAACTCCAAAATACCGCCAAATGTGATCAGACCCCCACCCGTGTCACCGGCGGGAGCGGCTCCTCGGAGGTAGCAGAGATGTCCCACGACGGCGTCGGACTCAGGCCCGGTGCAGTGATGCGCTCGGTCGCCTTCCTCACTGCAGGGGTGCTAGCGGTGCCCCTGCTCGCCGGGTGCAGTTCCGAGGACAAGGCGGGCAAGCCGCTCGCCGGGCCGCAGATCGTGCCCGTCGCGCGGGATCTGGTCGCCGACGGCGGCACACTGCGGTGGGCCGTGGACGACGTGCCGGAGACCCTGAACACCTTCCAGTCGGACGCCGACGCGACCACCACCCGCATCGCGCAGGCCGTGCTGCCGTCCATGTACCGGCTGGACGGCAGCGGACGGCCCCAGCGCAACGCCGACTTCCTGGAGTCCGCCAAGGTCGTCAAGACCGAGCCCAAGCAGGTCGTCGTCTACAAGCTCAACCAGCAGGCCGTCTGGAGCGACGGCCGGGAGATCGGCGCCGCCGACTTCGCCGCCCAGTGGCGTGCCCTGTCCGGCAGGGAAACCGCGTACTGGACCGCCCGCAACGCCGGCTACGACCGCATCGCGAAGATCGAGCGCGGCGCCAACGACCTCGAGGTCAAGGTCACCTTCGCGCGGCCGTACGCCGACTGGCAGTCGCTGTTCTCGCCGCTGTACCCGAAGGACGTCATGGGCACGCCGGACTCGTTCAACGACGGCGCGCGCAGGAAGCTGAAGGTCACCGCCGGGCCCTTCGCCCTGAAGGCGGTCGACCACAAGAACGCCCAGGTCACCCTGGTTCGCAACGCCCGCTGGTGGGGACAGCCCGCCAAGCTCGCCGAGATCGACCTCCGGGCCGTACCGCTCGACAAGCGGGCGGCCGCGCTGGCCGACGGCGACATCGACCTGGCCGAGGTCGACCCGGCCACCGCCGACCGCATCGCCCTCGCCCACCGCGCCCAGGGCACGGGTACGCCACTGCAGGGCCCGGCCCCGCTCGCGGGCCCCGGCGGCGGCCCCGTCGCCGCGAAGGCGCCCGCTCTCCACGGCACTGCGGACGAACGCCGGCCGGAGGAGCTCCGCGGCTTCGAGGTCCGCAAGTCGCTGGAGCCGGCCTTCACCCAGCTCGCCCTCAACGGTTCCGAGGGCCCCCTGGCCGACGAGCGGGTCCGCAGGGCCGTGGCCCGCGCCCTCGACCGCGAGGAGCTCGTCCGGATGGTGCTCAAGCCGCTCGGGCTGCCCGCGGTGCCCGTCGGCAGCCACCTCGCCCTGTCCGGCCAGGCCGCCTACGCCGACAACAGCGGCGCCCTCGGCGGCCAGGACACCGAGGAGGCGCAGGCGCTGCTCGCCGACGCCGGATGGGTGCGCGGCGGCCCGGTCAAGGAGGAGCCGCCCAAGGAGGAGAAGAAGAAGGGCGAGAAGGCCGCCGGCGCCGAGCACGGGAAGGCCGACGGCGATTCCGAGGAGGAGTCCGAGGGCGGCGACGACGGGACGTACATCGTCGGCGAGGACGACAAGGCGCCCCGGGAGGCCGACCGGGAGAAGAGGGACCCCAAGGACCACAAGAAGAACCACGACAAGGCCGGTGCCTACGCCCCCAAGGGCACCCCCGCCCCGGCCGGTGCCGCGTCCGGGATCCTCGCCAAGGACGGCAAGCCGCTCACGCTCCGCTTCGTGATCCCGTCGGGGACCGGCTCGCAGGCGCTGGGCGCGGTCGCCGACCGGATCAGCAGCATGCTGACGCGCGTCGGCATCCGTACGCAGACCACGAAGGTCTCCGACGACAGCTACTTCAAGGACTACATCGCGTCCGGGCAGTACGACCTCGCGCTGTACTCCTGGCCCGCGACCGCCTTCCCCGCCACCGACGCCCGGCCCATCTACGCGAAGCCGGTTCCGGCTGCCGACGGGTCCCTGAACGTCGAGCAGAACTACACCCGCGTCGGCACCGACCAGGTCGACCAGCTCTTCGACCAGGCCGCCGGGACGCTGGACGGTGACGAGAACCACTCCCTCATCCGCAAGGCCGACTCCCGCATCTGGGCGGCGGCGGGTTCGATCCCGCTGTACCAGCGGCCCCAGCTGATCGCGGCGAAGAAGAGCGTGGTCAACGCGGGTGCCTTCGGTTTCCGGACGCCGCTCTACGAGGACATGGGCTTCCTGAAGAAGGGCGCGAAACCCTCCGCGAGCCCGTCCGGGAACTGAGCCCGCACGGCCCTGCGGAGGCCGCTACCCGCAGGGCCACGTAACATGGGGTGAGGCCGTGGCATGTCAAGCCCGGCAGGGCCCGCGTCACACAGATGTACGCGCAGGTCTTCCTCACACTCCGGGAGAACGCCGCTTTATGGCCACGCGCCACGACATCCGCAACGTCGCCATCGTCGCCCACGTCGACCACGGCAAGACGACCCTCGTCGACGCCATGCTGAAGCAGGCCGGTGCCTTCGCTGCGCACGCCGCCGAATCGCTCGACGACCGCATGATGGACTCGAACGACCTGGAGCGTGAGAAGGGCATCACGATCCTGGCCAAGAACACGGCCGTGAAGTACCACCCGAAGGATGGCGGCGACGTCATCACGATCAACATCATCGACACCCCCGGTCACGCCGACTTCGGTGGCGAGGTCGAGCGCGGTCTGTCGATGGTGGACGCGGTGGTCCTGCTGGTCGACGCCTCCGAGGGCCCGCTGCCGCAGACCCGCTTCGTGCTGCGCAAGGCGCTGCAGGCCCGCCTGCCCGTCATCCTGTGCATCAACAAGACGGACCGCCCCGACTCGCGCATCGACGAGGTCGTGAACGAGGCCTACGACCTCTTCCTCGACCTCGACGCCGACGAGGACCAGATCGAGTTCCCCATCGTGTACGCGTGTGCGCGTGACGGTGTGGCCTCCCTGACGAAGCCCGAGGACGGCACGGTCCCTCAGGACAGCGACAGCCTGGAGCCCTTCTTCTCCACGATCCTGTCGCACGTGCCGGCCCCGGAGTACGACGAGGCCGCGCCGCTCCAGGCGCACGTCACCAACCTGGACGCCGACAACTTCCTCGGCCGTATCGCGCTGCTCCGCGTCGAGCAGGGCGAGCTGCGCAAGGGCCAGACCGTCACCTGGATCAAGCGTGACGGCACGATGTCCAACGTGCGCATCACCGAGCTGCTGATGACCGAGGCGCTCACCCGCAAGCCCGCCGAGATGGCCGGCCCGGGCGACATCTGTGCCGTCGCCGGTATCTCGGACATCATGATCGGCGAGACCCTCGCCGACCCCGAGAACCCGATTCCGCTGCCGCTGATCACGGTCGACGAGCCGGCGATCTCGATGACCATCGGTACGAACACCTCGCCGCTGGTCGGCCGTGGCGGCACCGGCAAGGGCGCGGACAACAAGGCCGCGGTCAAGGACCGCAAGGTCACCGCCCGCCAGGTCAAGGACCGCCTGGACCGCGAGCTGATCGGTAACGTCTCCCTGCGCGTGCTCGACACCGAGCGTCCGGACGCCTGGGAGGTCCAGGGCCGTGGTGAGCTGGCGCTCGCCATCCTGGTCGAGCAGATGCGCCGCGAGGGCTTCGAGCTGACCATCGGCAAGCCCCAGGTCGTCACCAAGGACGTCGACGGCAAGGTCTACGAGCCGGTCGAGCGCATGACGATCGACGTGCCCGAGGAGCACATGGGCGCGGTCACGCAGCTCATGGGCGTCCGCAAGGGCCGGATGGACAACATGTCCAACCACGGCTCCGGCTGGGTCCGCATGGAGTTCGTGGTTCCCTCCCGCGGCCTCATCGGCTTCCGTACCGAGTTCCTGACTCAGACGCGCGGTACGGGCATCGGCCACTCCATCCACGAGGGTCACGAGCCCTGGTTCGGCCAGCTGCAGACCCGCAACAACGGCTCCCTGGTCGCCGACCGCGCCGGCGCCGTCACCGCCTTCGCGATGACGAACCTCCAGGAGCGCGGCGTGCTGTTCACCGACCCCGGCACCGAGGTGTACGAGGGCATGATCGTCGGCGAGAACTCGCGCTCCGACGACATGGACGTGAACATCACCAAGGAGAAGAAGCTCACGAACATGCGGTCCTCCTCGGCCGATTCGTTCGAGGCGATCGTCCCGCCGCGCAAGCTCTCGCTGGAGCAGTCGCTGGAGTTCTGCCGCGACGACGAGTGCGTGGAGGTCACCCCGGAGGCCGTTCGCATCCGCAAGGTGAACCTGGACGCCCGCGAGCGCGCCCGCGCCGCGAGCCGCGCCAAGCACGGCTGACAACAAGCCACTTCGAGCCCGGGCGCTCCCATCTTGGGAGCGCCCGGGCTTTTTGCAACTCATTTTCCGTCGGCCGGTGTCCGAAATGCGGAATGCTGCGCCCGATAGCCATGTAACACGTCCGTTTCGTGGGCTTCTTCTCCCGAACGGTTTGTCCAGTTTTTGGAAGATGTACGCGCCAGCTGTGACTGAATTGAGATTTAAAGACGGTGGTCGGCCTCTGGCCAATGGCAGATAGTTAGCCGCGTAGCGCTCGGGTCAATGGGTCTCGCGCCGCGGGGGCGGCGCCGACTCACGAGCACCAGGGGATGTTTGACCCTCCGTCAGGGGTGTCGGGGGGTTCACATGCATCTCCTCCTGTTGGTGAACACGTGGAGTCATGAGGAGGAGTCCCATGCGCGGTGTCACGAGCACCAGGTGGGTCACACGGTCTTTCGCAGGTAAGTGCCCTCCCGTGTACGGCAGTTCACTCTGAGGATTTCACCGGCCGGTCAGTGCGGGCCCATGCCTACGCGCGTCCGGCTGCGGGTTTCCCCCCATCCTCGGGGTGCCCTGACGCTTCCACACCCACACCTGTGAAATGGGCGAACTGTGACAAGTCCTATCGACGTTGAGGGCGGCGGGACGTCGGTCGTCGTCGACGGCGCACCACAGCCTCCGGAGACGGCCGAGGCCGCGAAGCTCGAGGGCCGGTCCCCCGGCCAGCTGATGTGGATCCGCTTCAAGCGCGACCGCACCGGCGTGATCTCGGCGTTCGTCGTCCTCTTCTTCTTCGTGATCGCGGCCGCCGCGCCGCTGATCTCGAAGCTGTACGGCAAGAACCCGTACACCGTCTACGCGGACGAGCGCCCCGAACTCTTCGACAGCGCGGGTGTGCCGGTCCAGCCCAACGGCGGTATCAGCAGCGAGTTCTGGTTCGGCCTCGAACCGGGCAACGGCTACGACGTGTTCACCAAGCTGATCTACGGCATCCGCACCTCGCTGATGATCTCCGTCGCGGTCACCGTCGCCGTCGTCGTCACCGGCATCCTCCTCGGCGTCACGGCGGGCTACGTCGGCGGCAAGACCGACTACGCGATCGGCCGGGTCATCGACTTCCTGCTCGCCTTCCCCTCCCAGCTGTTCTTCATCGCCAGCATGCCGGTCGTGGTCTCCCTGTTCGTGAGCCCGCGCGACGAGACACCGACCTATGTGCGCGTGGTCGCGCTGATCGTGGTGCAGTGGGTGCTCGGCTGGATGAGCCTCGCCCGCATCCTGCGCGGCACCACACTCGCCCTGCGGGAACGGGAGTTCATCGAGGCGGCCAAGGTGAGCGGGGCCTCGCCCTGGCGGATCATCCGCAGGGAGATCCTGCCGAACGTCGTGACACCTCTGCTGGTGCAGTCGACGTATCTGCTGCCGAACTTCGTGACGATCGAGGCCGGCCTGTCGTTCCTCGGCGTCGGCATCGTCGAGCCGACACCCGACTGGGGCCAGATGTTCTCCAAGGCCTCGACCGAGCTCGTGCTGCAGAACGACATCACCTACATGTTCTTCCCCGGCGTCTCGATGATCATCTTCGTCGTCGCGTTCAACCTGCTCGGGGACTCGGTCAGGGACGCCTTCGATCCCAAGTCGGCGCGCTGACCGGCCAGTTCGAGGGCGTCCTCGCCCGGATCCGCACGGCCATTCCCGCATTCCATATCGCACATTGCACTGGTGACACACAGATGGGTGGAAACTTCGTGATGAGTAGGGGCGGACGCCACGCATACGCCGCTTTGTCCGTGCTCGCGGCCGGGGCACTCGTGCTCACCGGTTGCAGCAAGGGCGGCAGCGACGCGAGCGACAACAACAAGCAGGACCAGGAGAACGCCAAGCGGCAGCAGTCGTCGATCAAGTTCGGCGACGCGGCGGACTCCCAGGGACCCGCGGCTGCCGTGAAGGGCGCCAAGTCGGGCGGCACGATGGAGGTGCTGCAGCGCGACAGCTTCGCCCACCTCGACCCCGCGCAGATCTACGTCTCCGACGAGATGGCGCTCTCCCAGCTGATCCACAGAGGCCTCACCGGCTACAAGGCGAGCGACAACGGCAAGGCGCACGAGGTCGTCGGCGACCTCGCCACCGACTCCGGCACCACCACGGACGGCGGCAAGACCTGGAAGTACACGCTGAAGGACGGCATCAAGTTCGCGGACGGCACCGCGATCACGTCCAAGGACGTCCGCCAGACCTTCGAGCGGCAGTTCGCGTCCTTCGTCAACCAGGGCCCGACCTACATCCAGCAGTGGCTGGCCAACACCTCGGGCACCGAGTACCGCAAGCTGCTGCCGGACGGCCCGTACAAGGGCAAGCACCTGCCGGACAGCATCCTGCAGACGCCGGACGACAAGACCATCATCTTCAAGTTCAAGTCGGCGCACCCGGACCTGCCGTACGCACTGGCCATGGCCGGCTACTCCGTCGTGTCGGCCAAGGGCGACACCAAGGAGAAGTACGACAAGAACCCGGTGACGACCGGTCCCTACAAGATCCAGTCGTTCAAGTCCGGCAAGTCGATGGTGCTCGTGAAGAACACCAACTGGGACCCGAAGACGGACCCGATCCGCAACCAGTACGTGAACCAGTGGGACTTCACGTTCAACCAGCAGTTCGAGCAGTCCACCAAGGCGCTCCTCGCCGACAGCGGCGCCGACCAGGCCGGCATCAGCCTCAGCAACCAGGTCGACGCGGGCAACCTGTCCAACGTGCTCAAGGACCCGAAGATGAAGTCCCGCACGATCTCCGGCTACCAGCCGTACGTCGGGCAGATGAACATCAACATGAGCAAGCCGGAGCTCAAGGACATCAACGTCCGCAAGGCCATCGCCTACGCCCTGCCGGTCACGCCGTTCGTCCGCGCCTACGGCGGCACCGACGCCATGGAGGTCGCCGGCGGTCTGATCAGCCCGACCGTCAGCGGCTACGACGCGAGCTTCGACCCGTACGGCAAGAAGAAGAAGCCCGCGGGCGACCCGGCCAAGGCCAAGGAGCTGCTGAAGAAGGCCGGCAAGCTCAACATGAAGCTGACCTTCGGCTACATCAACACCCCTGAGGGCCAGCAGTACTCCACGGCCATGGCGGCGGGTCTGAAGAAGGCCGGCTTCGACGTCCAGCGCCAGGAGATCCCGGCCGAGTCGTACTACGACCAGGTCAGCAAGGTCGACAACAACTACGACATCTTCCACACCGCGTGGGGCGCCGACTGGCCGTCCTCCTCGACGGTCATCCCGCCGCTGTACGACGGCCGGCTGATCGCCGACGGTTCGTCGAACTACTCGCAGGTCAACGACGAGCACGTGAACAGCGAGATCGACCGCATCAACAAGATCACCGACCCGGTGAAGTCCGCGGCGGAGTGGGAGAAGCTCGACAAGTACCTCCTCACCAAGGTGGTGAACGAGGTCCCGACCGCGTACTACAAGCAGGTCCAGATCGCCGGTTCCAAGGTCGGCGGCTTCGTCTACGACGACGTGATCGGCGGCGTCGACCCGCGTCGCCTCTACATCAAGTAACCCTGTCCGCCCGGTACCCGGTGCGTGAGCCCTCAGCGGCACTCGTACCGGGTACCGCCGGGCCCGTCGACGTCAGAGAGCTGCCCCTGTCATGCTGCGCTTCCTCGTCCGCCGGTTCCTCGGTTCCGTCGTCATCCTGTTCCTGCTGAGCATCGTGACGTTCCTGTTGTTCTTCGGGATGCCGCGCGACCCGGCGCTGCTGATGTGCGGCAAGACGTGCAACCCGACGAGCCTCGCGAACATCCACCATGTGCTCGGCCTCGACAAGTCGATTCCCGAGCAGTACGGGATCTTCCTGCACAACCTCGTCTTCGGCAGCAACCAGTTCGCCCAGGGCCCGTGCCCCGCTCCGTGCTTCGGGTACTCGTACCACACCAACGACCAGGTCTGGTCGACCCTGCTGGACCGGCTGCCGATCACCGTCTCGCTGACCCTCGGTGCCGCGGTGGTCTTCCTCTTCGTGGGGCTCGGCACCGGCATGCTCGCGGCATGGAAGCGCGGGACCCTACTGGATAAAACGGTCACCGCCGGGTCCATGGTGCTCAGTTCGATGCAGATCTACTTCCTGGGACCGCTGGCGCTGGCCGCGCTCGTCTACCAGACGCACATCTTCAGCAAACCCGCCTACAACGACTTCACCGCCGATCCGGTCACCTGGTTCGCCGGGCTGATCATCCCGTGGGTGGTGCTGTCGACGATCTTCGCCTCGCAGTACACCCGTATGGCGCGCTCGTCGATGATCGAGCAGCTCCAGGAGGAGCACGTCCGCACCGCCCGCGCCAAGGGCATGTCCCGCAAGTACGTCTTCTTCCGCTACGCCTGGCGGGGTTCGCTGATCCCGATCGTCACCATCTTCGGCATCGACCTCGGCTCGCTCCTCGGCGGCGCCATCATCACCGAGTACACCTTCGGTCTGCCGGGGCTCGGCCATCTCGCCGTGGACGCCGTGTCGTTCAGCGATCTGCCGCTGCTGCTGGGCGTGATGCTGTTCTCGGCCACCATGATCCTTCTGTTCAACATCATCGTCGACGCCTGTTACGCCTTCATCGACCCGCGCGTGCGGTTGTCCTAGGCCGGGTATGAGGAGACTGTCGTGACCACTGTGACCAAGGAAGCCGGGGCACCCGTACCGGCCGACGAGGGCGCCTTCCTCTCGGTGCGGGACCTGCACGTCAGCTTCAAGACCGAGGACGGCATCGTGAAGGCCGTCGACGGGCTCTCCTTCGACCTGGAGAAGGGCAAGACCCTCGGCATCGTGGGCGAGTCGGGCTCCGGCAAGTCCGTCACCAACCTGACGGTCCTCGGGCTGCACAACCCGATGTTCACCACCGTCGAGGGCGAAATCCTCCTGGAGGGCCAGGAGTTGACCACGGCCCGGGAGTCGGAGCTGGAGAAGCTGCGCGGCAACAAGGTCGCGATGATCTTCCAGGACCCGCTCACCGCGCTGTCGCCGTACTACACGGTGGGCCGGCAGATCGCCGAGCCGTTCATGAAGCACACCGGCGCCTCGAAGAAGGCGGCCTGGGAGCGTGCGGTGGAGATGCTCGGCAAGGTCGGCATCCCCAACCCCAAGGAACGGGCCAAGGACTACCCGCACCAGTTCTCCGGCGGTATGCGCCAGCGCGCGATGATCGCCATGGCGCTGGTCTGCGACCCCGGCCTGCTGATCGCCGACGAGCCGACGACGGCCCTCGACGTGACGGTGCAGGCCCAGATCCTCGACCTGCTGAAGAGCCTGCAGCAGGAGTTCGGCTCGGGGATCATCTTCATCACGCACGACCTCGGTGTCATCGCCGACATGGCCGACGACATCATGGTGATGTACGCGGGCGGCGCGGTGGAGCGCGGCACCACCGACCAGGTCCTGCGCTCGCCCCAGCATCCGTACACCTGGGGCCTGTTGAACTCCATGCCCCGCCTGGACTCGGACCTCGACTCCCCGCTCAACCCGATCCCCGGCGCCCCGCCCTCCCTCCTCACCCCGCCGTCCGGCTGCCGTTTCCACCCCCGGTGCACGTTCCAGGACCGGGTCGGCGGCACCCGCTGCATCACCGAACGCCCGCTCCTGGCCCCGGACCGCGCCTCCGCGTGCCATCTCACGGCCGAGCAGAAGCGCACCATTTTCGTGGAAGAGATCAAGCCCCGTCTGGGCTAGGAGGAGACGTCATGACAGAGGACCTCGTCCTCCCCGCCCCGCGGGAAGCAGGTGCCGGTCCGGACGGCGAGCCACTGCTCGAAGTCTCGGGCCTGACCAAGCACTTCCCGGTCAAGGGCGGCTTTCCGATCCGCCGTACGGTCGGCGCCGTGCAGGCGGTCGACGGCATCGACCTGACCGTGCACGTCGGCGAGAGCTTCGGCCTGGTGGGCGAGTCCGGCTGCGGCAAGTCGACGACGGGCCGCCTGATCACGCGGCTGCTGGAGCCGACGGCCGGGACGATCTCGTACCGGGGCAAGGACATCACGCACGCCTCGCGCAAGCAGATGGCGCCGATCCGGTCCGAGATCCAGATGATCTTCCAGGACCCGTACTCGTCGCTGAACCCGCGGCAGACGGTCGGCAAGATCATCTCGGGTCCGATGGAGATCAACGGCATCGAGCCGGAGGGCGGCCGGGAGAAGCGCGTACGCGAACTCCTGGAGATCGTCGGCCTGAACCCGGAACACTTCAACCGCTTCCCGCACGAGTTCTCGGGAGGTCAGCGCCAACGCATCGGCGTGGCAAGGGCGTTGGCCCTGGAGCCGAAACTGATCGTGGCGGACGAGCCGGTGTCGGCACTCGACGTCTCGATCCAGGCCCAGGTGGTGAACCTCCTCCAGAAGGTGCAGGAGGAACTGGGCATCGCGTTCCTTTTCATCGCCCATGACCTGGCGGTCGTACGGCACTTCTCGCAGCGGGTGGCGGTGATGTACCTCGGCAAGATCATCGAGATCGGCGATCGTACGTCCATCTACACCCGCCCCCGCCACCCCTACACCCATGCCCTGCTGTCCGCGGTCCCCGAGGTGAGCCTGACGGAGGGCCAGGACGCGGCCGGTCGGGAACGCATCCGCCTGGCCGGCGACGTCCCGTCCCCCATCTCCCCGCCCTCCGGCTGCCGCTTCCGCACCCGCTGCTGGAAGGCCCAGGACAAGTGCGCCGCCGAGGAACCGCCGCTGATCCAGCTCTCCGGCAACCACGACGGCCACCTGACGGCCTGCCACTTCCCGGAGGAGCCGACGATCGAGGCGCGGGACGAGGACATCGTGCTGGACCCGGCGCTGGCTGCGCTGGAGGAGGGGGCGGAGGACTGACGGGGCCGCGGCTGCCCACGCTCTGCCGAACGACCAAGAACCCGGCACGACCACGTTCCCGCCGGGCGCGACGACGCCCCGGAGCGCTGGACGAAGAGACCCGGGACCGGTCGGAGGCCGCATGCCGACCCGAACGACCGGTCCAGGGAGGGCAGTTGCTGCACCATGTCGAGCTCTGGGTGCCTGACCTGGAGCGGGCGGCCGGGGCGTGGGGATGGTTGCTGGAGCGGCTGGGATACGAGCCGTACCAGGACTGGCCGGACGGGCGCAGCTGGCGGATGGGGGAGACGTACATCGTGCTCGAACAGTCCCCTGCCCTGCGCCCCGGTACCGGCCACGACCGCATGCGACCCGGCCTGAACCACCTGGCCTTCCACGCCCCCGGCCGCGCGGCGGTCGACGCCCTGGCCGACGCGGCGCCCGGCCACGGCTGGACTCTCCTCTTCCCCGACCGTCATCCTTATGCGGGTGGACCCGAGCACTTTGCGGTGTACCTCGAGGACGAGGACGGGTTCGAGGTGGAGGTGGTGGCTCAGGGGGTGCCACGGGCTGTGGGGACCGGCTTCTGAGTTGGCTGGTTCGGAGTCTGCGTCGGGTGGCGGACCGTAGGGTTCCTGGCCGTGACGGATTCTTCGGCGACGCCGCCGCTGTGGCGGGATCGGCAGTTCGTGCTGCTCATGAGCGCACGCGTCATCTCCGTACTGGGCAACGGCTTCGCACGCGTGGCACTGGCGTTCGCCGTGCTGGCTCTCCCGGGAGCGAGTGCGGGCAGGCTCTCGCTCGTGGTGGCCTGCCAGGCGCTGCCGCAGCTGGTCTTCATCCTGGCCGGCGGTGTCATCGCGGACCGGATGTCCCGGTCGAGGCTGATGGCGCTGGCCGACGGACTGGGAGCCGGAGCCTATGTGGGTCTGGCTGCCATGGTGCTGACCGGGCATGCGCCCTTGGCCGCCCTGTGCCTGCTCGCCGTGGTGGCCGGGACGGCGACGGCCCTCTTCGCGCCCGCCATGGACGGCCTGGTTCCTCTGCTCGTCCCGGCGAGCCGTCTGCAACAGGCCAATGCTCTGCTGCGGGTAGGTATGAACAGCTCCATGCTGCTGGGGCTGGCCCTGTCCGGGGTGACCGTCGCCATGGTGGGCGCCGGCTGGGCGCTCGCACTCAACGCCGCGTCCTTCGTGGTCAGTTCGGCGCTGACGGCGCGGCTGGGCGTGACCGTGCCGCCCCGCAAGAAGGCGTCGGGGTGGACCGATCTGCGGGAGGGCTGGCAGGAGTTCGCCTCCCGGCAGTGGCTGTGGGTCGTGGTCGCCCAGTACGCGGTCGTCGTCGCCGCGGTCAATGCCAACCTCGGGGTTCTGGGCCCGCTGACGGCCGAGCAGCATCTCGGAGGAGCTCGGGCGTGGTCGGTCGTCGTGGCCGCGCAGTCCCTGGGCACCGTCGCCGGGGCGGGGTTCGCCGCCCGGGTGAGAGTGAACCGGCCCGTTCTGGTGGCCGTCCTGTGCACGTTTCCGGCTGCCGTGCCCGTTGCTCTGCTCAGCGCTCGGGCACCGGTATGGCTGATCGCCGCGGCGATGTTCGGCGCCGGGATCGCCGGCGATGTCTTCGGAGTTCTCTGGGCCACCACCATCCAGCGGCAGGTCCCCGAACAGGCCCTGTCACGGGTCAGTTCCTACGACTGGTTCGGCTCGCTGGCCTTCGCCCCACTCGGCCTCCTCGTCGCCGGACCCGTTGCACAGTCCGTGGGCACGGGCTGGTCCCTCGCCGGCTGTGCGGCCTTGATCGTCCTGGCGACCACGGCGGCCCTGCTCTCGCCTCAGGTTCGTACCCTCGGCGTGGCGAGGACGCATTCCGACGACACAAGGTCTTCGAACACGGCGCCGGAAAATGAACGATCGTGAAGGAGACGCCAAAAGGCCCACGCGGCACGAGTGTGCTGCGTGGGCCTTCTCCCCAGGAGTCGGACGCTCATGGGCTCGGGTCAATGGGCCGAGAAAGTCCGTTCCTGAAAGGAGGCGGCTGACGGAAAGGGGTGTGTCAGGCCGCCGCCTCGGGGTTCTTGGAGAGACGCGGAGTCGACACGGTCGGCTCCGTCTCCGGGTAGTGACAGGCGGTCAGATGGCCGGGCTTGTTGCCCTCGACCTGCACCAGCGGCGGGGCCTCGGCCGCGCACTTGTCCGTCGCCTTCCAGCATCGGGTGCGGAAGCGGCAGCCGGAGGGCGGGGAGATGGGGGACGGGACGTCGCCGGTCAGGCGGATGCGCTCGCGGGCGGGCGCGTCCTCGTCCACCGTCGCCTCGGGTACGGCGGACAGCAGGGCCCGTGTGTAGGGGTGGCGGGGGTTCTCGTACAGGTCGTCGCGGTCGGCGATCTCCACGATCTTGCCGAGGTACATCACCGCCACCCGCTGTGAGAAGTGCCGTACGACCGCCAGGTCGTGGGCGATGAAGACGAAGGCGATACCGAGCTCTTCCTGGACCTTCTGGAGCAGGTTGACGACCTGTGCCTGGATCGAGACGTCCAGGGCGGAGACCGGCTCGTCGGCCACGATCAGCTTGGGCTCGAGGGCCAACGCCCTTGCCACGCCGATGCGCTGGCGCTGGCCGCCGGAGAACTCGTGCGGGAAGCGGTTGAAGTGCTCGGGGTTCAGGCCCACGATCTCCAGCAGCTCACGCACGCGCTTCTCGCGGCCGCCGGCCGGGTTGATGTCGTTGATCTCCATCGGGCCGGAGATGATCTTCCCGACCGTCTGGCGGGGGTTCAGCGACGCATACGGGTCCTGGAAGATCATCTGGATCTCGGACCTGACCGACGCCAGCTGCTTGCGGCCCGCGTGGGTGATGTCCTGGCCTCGGTACGAGATCTTGCCGCCCGTCGGCTCCAGCAGGCGCGTGATCAGGCGGCCCGTCGTCGACTTGCCGCAGCCGGACTCGCCGACCAGGCCGAGGCTCTCGCCCTCGGCGACCTGGAAGTCGAGGCCGTCGACCGCCTGCACGGCGCCGACCGTGCGCCGGATCGGGAAGCCGCCCTTGATCGGGAAGTGTTTGGTCAGCCCGGAGACGTCCAGGAGGGGGGTGGTGTTGCTCATGGTCGTGAAATCCCGTCTCTTGTCCGTCAGTTGTGCCGGGATACGGCGAAGTCGGCGAAGAACTCCTCGCGCTGGTCCAGCGAGAGATGGCAGGCCGAACCGCGGCCTTCCAGCACCTCGAGTACCGGCTGCTCGGTGGAGCACAGGCCGCCCGGGACCTTCTCGACGAAGGTGCAGCGCGGGTGGAAGCGGCAGCCGGACGGCGGGTTGAGCAGCGAGGGCGGCGAGCCCGGGATCGGGTTCAGCGGCACGTCGACCGGACCGTCGAGGCTCGGCATCGAGCTCAGCAGGCCCAGCGTGTACGGGTGTTGCGGAGTGCGCAGGACCTCCTGCTTCGTACCGCGCTCCACGCACCGGCCGCCGTACATCACCAGCACGTCGTCCGCGATGTCGGCGATGACACCGAGGTCGTGCGTGATGAAGATGATCGCGGTGCCGAACTCCTGCTGGAGGTCTTTCAGGAGATCGAGGATCTGGGCCTGGACCGTCACGTCGAGGGCGGTCGTCGGCTCGTCGGCGATCAGCAGCTCGGGGTCGCAGACCAGGGCCATGGCGATCATCGCGCGCTGGCGCATACCGCCGGAGAACTGGTGCGGGTAGTCGTCCACGCGGATGTCGGGCTGCGGGATCCCGACCCGCCTCAGCATCTCGATCGCCCGGTCCCGGGCCTCCTTCTTGGAGACGCCGGTGTGCTTGCGGTAGGTCTCACCGATCTGCGAACCGATGGTGTGGTACGGCGACAGGGAGGCCAGGGCGTCCTGGAAGATCATGGCCATCTTGTTGCCGCGCAGCTGCTCCAACTCCCGCTCCTTGGCGGTGAGCAGGTCCTTGCCGTCGAGCAGGATCTCGCCGTCGATCGCCGTGCGGGCGCGGTCGTGCAGGCCCAGGATCGTCAGGTTGGTGACGGACTTGCCGGAGCCCGACTCGCCCACGATGCCGAGGGTCTTGCCCTTGGCCAGGTCGAAGGAGAGCCCGTCGACGGCCTTGACGGTGCCGTCCTCGGTGGAGAAGTGGACCTTCAGGTCCCTGACGGAGAGGAAGGGCTGCTGATCGGTGCTCGTCACGGGGACGCTCCTGGGGGGTGATGCGGAGGTAGGGGGCAGGGCGGAGGTCAGGCGAGCCGGATCCGCGGGTCGATGAGGGCGTAGACGGCATCGACGATGATGTTCAGGAACACGATCGCGCCCGCCGACAGCAGGGTGACGCCGAGCAGCATGGGCAGGTCGCTCTTGTCCACGGACTGCACCGCGAGCCGACCGACACCCTGCAGGCTGAACGTGTACTCGGTGATGATCGCACCGCCGATGAGCGTGCCCAGGTCGATGCCGAAGACAGTCACGATCGGGCCCATCGCACCGCGCCAGGCGAAGCGGAAGAAGACGTTCGCGCGGGACAGCCCCTTGGCGCGGGCCGTGCGGACGTAGTCCTCGCTGAGCTGCTCCACCAGTTGGGAGCGGGCCATGCGGGTGTAGTTGGCGGTGAAGATGATCGCGAGCACCAACCACGGCAGCAGCAGGCCGGAAGCCCAGGCGACCGGGTCGTCGGTGAGCGGCGTGTACGACGGGTTGTCGAGGATGCCCAGCTTCGCGACCAGGAAGTACATCGCGATGTAGCCGACGAAGTAGATCTGCAGTGACGAGCCGAGCAGTGAGGCCGAACTGGCCACCTTGTCCTGCCACTTGCCCTGCTTGAGGGCCGCGAGCATGCCGGTGCCGACACCGAAGATCAGGAACACGACGGCTGCGCCGAAGGCGAGTGAGAGGGTCAGCGGCAGGCGGTCCATGATCGTGCCGAGAACGGGCTCGCGGTTGGCGAAGGAGTAACCGAGGCAGGGCGCGTCGCAGTGCCCGAAACCGGCGTAGTCGCGCCCGACGAAGATGCCCTTGAGCCAGTCCCAGTACTGGACCGGAACGGGATGGTCGATACCCAGGTTGTGCCGGACCTGCGCGAGCATGTCAGGCGTGCAGTTCTTGCCGCAGGACATCGTGGCGGGGTCACGCGGGATGGCGTAGAAGAGCCAGAAGGTGACGGCGCTGATGATCAACAGGATGACCATGGCACCGAGTACTCGGCGGACAAGGAAGCGGAACATGGGGCGTGACTTTCCGGACGGGGCGCCGTCGCCGGGGAGTTGAGGGGGGTGGGCCGCAGGGGGGCGGCCGTCGGAACGGCCGCCCCCGGTGGACTACTTGGTGGCGTAGAGCTTGCAGAGCGCGACGCAGGTGTTGCCCGAGTCGTACACGACGTTGCCGACCTTGGATCCGTACATCCAGTTGCGGATCGAGTGGTAGTCCGGGACGACCGCCGCGAGCTCCATGATCTGCTTGTCGATGGCGCCCCAGGCCTTGTTGGCCTTGGCCGTGTCCGCGATGGTGGAGGCCGTGTCGATCGCCTTGTTCACGCTCGGGTCGTTGAGCTGGGCGTAGTTGCTACGGCCGTCGCCGATGTTCTTGCCGCTCCAGCAGGGGTAGAAGACCGAGTAACCGCCCGGCCAGTCGGGGCTCCAGCCGGCCGCGAACAGGTCGAAGTCGTTGTCGATCTTGCCGATCTGGGTGTAGAAGGTCGACTTGTCCACCTGCTTGTTGACGACCGTGAAGCCCGCGTCCTCCAGGGCGTTCTTGATCGCGACGGCCTGCTTCACCGCGTTGTCCGACTGCTGGTAGGCGATGACCAGCTTCTGGCCGAGCTTGCCGGCCTCCTTCAGCAGGGCCTTGGCCTTCTTGGGGTCGCCGCCCGGCTTGGTGTCCGTGCCGTAGAGGTCGAACTTCTCGTAGCCGGGGGTCACCGGGGACAGGATCGTGGTGGCCAGCTCGCTGGTCGCCTTGCCGCCGCGGATGGTCTGCAGCTGCTGGTGCGGCCAGGCCCAGTTGATGGCCTGGCGGACCTTGACGTCCTTGATCCGGGTGGTGTTGATCGGCCAGTAGTAGGTGACCGTGTCGACCTCGGTGAGAACGCGCTTCTTGAGCTTGGCGTTGGTGAGGACCTGGGCGATGCGCTCCGCGGCGACCTCGTTGAAGATCGACATCGCGTACTGGTCGTTGCCCTTGTCCGCGATGTAGCGGTCGGTGGAGGCGACCGGCTCGAAGCCGAACTGGAAGACGAACTTGTCCGGGTACGCGTTGCGGATGGCGTCCGTCTTCGGGTCCCAGTGCTCGTTGCGGACGTACGTCATCGACTTGCCGATGCTGCGGCTCTCGACCTTGTACGGACCGAGGGAGTACGGACGCTTGTCGTACTTCTCCTTGGTGTCCTTCTTCTTCGGCACGAGGCCGTAACCCGGCATGGCGAGCGTGTAGTTGAAGTCGGCGCGGGCCTCGGTGAGGCGGAAGGTGACGGTCTTGCCGTCGATCTCGATGGAGTCGAGGCTCTTGCCGTCGTAGGGGCCCTTGTACTTGTCGCCGCCGACCAGCCACTGCTGGACGTAGCGCGGACCCTCGGTGATGAAGGAGGCGAAGAGGCGCTCGAAGGTGTGGCGGACGTCGTCCATGGAGAGATCGGCGCCGTCCTCCCACTTGATGCCGTCCTTGATCGTGAACGACCAGGTCTTGCCGCCGTCCTTCATGGTGCCGGCGTCGGTGGCGACGTCGCCGACCAGCGTGCAGCCGCCCTTCTCGTCGATCTTGTAGCCGGTCAGGCCCCGCAGGACCGGCCGGGTGATGGCACCCTCGGTCGAGACGTAGATCTGGGCCGGGTCCATGTGGTCCATGTCGAACTGGTCGAGCGAGTAGATCGTCCCGCCCTTGACCGCGCCCTTGACCTCCGGAGCCGGACCGGTCGAGTCGGCCTTGGTGCCGACCGGGATGTTCATGGTCTTGGCGCCGGTGACCGAGGGGACCTTGTCGTTCGAGGAACTGCTGCTGCCGCTGCTACAGGCGCTCAGCACGGTGGTGCCGGCAGCGGCCACACCGGTGGCAATCAGGAAGTTTCTGCGGGAAAAGGACATGCTGAGCCTGCCTCGTGGATTGAGTCGGAACGAACGTGACCAGCCGGACGTCGTCGATCCGGGCCGGGATGGGGCTTGGGGTTACCGCTTGGACTTCGGGTCGAGCGCGTCGCGCACCGAGTCGCCGAGCAGGTTGAAGGCGAGAACGAAGATCACCATTGAGAGGCCCGGGAAGAGCATGAAGGTGATGTCCTCGGTGTAGAACTGGGCGCCGCGCTGGATCATCACGCCCCAGTCCGGAGTCGGGTCGATGATGCCGACTCCGAGGAAGGCCAGACCCGCCTCCGCGGTCACGTAGGCCGGCAGCATCAACGTGGACTGGATGATGATCGGGGTCCACAGGTTGGGCAGCAGTTCCTTGAACACGATCCGCCGGGGCGAGGCGCCCGTGACCTTGGCCGCCTCGACGAACTCCCGCTCGCGCAGGCCCAGCACCTGGCCGCGCAGCAGACGGGCGATGGACGCCCAGCCGAAGGCCGAGAGGACCAGGATCAGGGCGGTGGCGCGCAGCCAGGTCGGGATGTCGTCGTCGGGGGCGACGAACAGGCCGTAGACGACCGGCATGAACGCGATGAAGAAGAGGGTGGACGGGAACGACAGGAGGATGTCGATGATCCGGCCCACGAGGTAGTCGGTCCTGCCGCCCAGATAGCCCGCCGTGACACCGACGATCACGCCGACGATCGTGGTGAGCAGGGTGGCGGCGACGGCGATGCCCAGCGAGGTGCGGATGCCGTAGAGCAGGAACGTGAAGACGTCCCGCCCGAGCTGGGGCTCGATACCGAACCAGAACTCCGAGCTCATGCCGCCGTTGGGGCCGGCCGGGTACGAGAAGGCGTTGAGCAGGTCCGGACGCTGGCTGGCGTACGTCGTGTACGGGTCCTTGCCGTACAGCTTCGCTATCAGCGGCGCGGCGATCGCGATCACGAAAAAGAAGATCACGATGTAGGCGGATATGACACCTGTGCGGTCACGCTTGAAGCGAGTCCAGGCCAGACGCCCGGGGGAGCGGCTCTCGTTGCCCTTAGGGGTGGAGGGCGAAGGTGACTTCTCGACGCTCGCGTCGGTCACCTCAAGCGGGGCAGCCGCCGATGGAGTTGGGGGGGTCATGGTGCTCCTGGCCCAAGGGAGGGTCTGATGACTCCGCAGGGCGCTCCCCTACGGGCTACGCCGGACTTTTTCAACGCAATTCGTTCAAGGTCAATAAAATCTCGGTCGGCTTGGGTTTCTCTTTACCTTCTTTGCTTGTGCTTGACTGTTCTGTAGCTACGCGTGTAGCGCGTCGTAATCGATCCGTGTCCCGATTCGGGCCAACTGCGCGAAACGGTCAACGAGTTCGATATGCGGATGCCTCCGTATCGAAATCCGTACATCTTGGCGTAACAATCCAACGGTTCGGCATCGGATGGCGAAGATCCATTGCGCTCCCTGCGGAAGATCCATTGTCGCCGATGGCTGCCTCCTCTAATGGCCTCGGTGCGTATGCGAAATAGGCCCTTTGCGCCGATATTGGCCGGTAACGGAACCGGTGACGGACCGGCGGTCACGAGGAGGCACTCCATGCGCGGAGCCACGCACGCCAGATGGGCCGCGGGCGCGGCGGCGGTCGCGCTCGCCGCGACGGCCTGCGGGGGCGGCGACAGCGGCAGCGGCAGTGGGGACAGCGGCGCGGTGCTCAGCTCCTCCTGGGGTGACCCGCAGAACCCGCTGGAGCCGGCCAACACCAATGAGGTGCAGGGCGGCAAGGTCCTCGACATGATCTTCCGGGGGCTGAAGCGGTACAACTCCAAGACCGGCGCGGCCGAGGACATGCTCGCCGAGAAGATCGACACCACGGACTCGCAGAACTTCACGGTCACCGTGAAGAGCGGCTGGAAGTTCAGCAACGGCGAGGCCGTCACCGCCAAGTCCTTCGTGGACGCCTGGAACTACGGCGCGAGTCTCAAGAACAACCAGAAGAACGCGTACTTCTTCGGCTATATCGAGGGCTACGACAAGGTCCACCCGGAAACCGGCAAGCAGACCGCCGACACGCTCTCCGGGCTGAAGGTCACCGGTGACCTGACCTTCACCGTCAAGCTCACCCAGAAGTTCTCGACCTTCCCGGACACCCTCGGCTACCCGGCCTTCGCGCCCCTGCCCCAGGCCTTCTTCACCGACCACGCCGGGTGGATCGAGAAGCCGGTCGGCAACGGGCCGTACACGGTGTCGTCGTACACCAAGGGCTCGATGATGTCCCTGCGGAAGTGGGACGCCTACCCGGGCACCGACAAGGCACAGAACGGCGGCGTCGACCTCAAGGTCTACACCGACAACAACACCGCCTACACCGACCTGATGGCCGGCAACCTCGACCTTGTCGACGACGTCCCGGCCGCCCAGCTCAAGAACGTCAAGAGCGACCTCGGGAGCCGGTATCTGAACACGCCCGCCGGCATCATCCAGACGCTCGCCTTCCCCTTCTACGACCCGGACTGGAACAAGAGCGGCTCGGAGAAGGTCCGTCAGGGCCTGTCCATGGCGATCAACCGCGAGCAGATCACCAACACGATCTTCCAGAAGACCCGCACCCCGGCCACCGACTGGACCTCACCGGTCCTCGGCACCAAGGGCGGCTTCCAGGACGGGCTGTGCGGGGGCGCCTGCGACTACAACCCCACCGAGGCGAAGAAGCTGGTCAAGGAGGGCGGCGGGCTTCCGGGCGGGCAGGTCAAGATCACCTACAACGCGGACACCGGCTCGCACAAGGAGTGGGTGGACGCCGTCTGCAACTCCATCAACAACGCGCTCGGCAACGACAAGGCGTGCGTGGGCAACCCGGTCGGCACCTTCGCCGACTTCCGCAACCAGATCACGCAGAAGAAGATGTCGGGTCCGTTCCGGGCGGGGTGGCAGATGGACTACCCGCTCATCCAGAACTTCCTGCAGCCGCTCTACTACACCAACGCCTCCTCCAACGACGGCCACTGGTCCAACAAGGACTTCGACAGCCTCGTCAACCAGGCCAACACCGAGACCGACACCACCAAGGCGATCGGCATCTTCCAGAACGCCGAGAAGGTCGTCCGCGACAACATGGCGGCCATCCCGCTCTGGTACCAGAACGGCAGCGCCGGCTGGTCGGACCGGCTCTCCAACGTCGCGCTCAACCCGTTCAGCGTGCCGGTCTACAACGAGATCAAGGTCGGCTGACGGCCCATGGGACGGTACGTGGTCCGGCGTCTGCTCCAGATGATCCCGGTGTTCATCGGGGCCACGCTGCTGATCTTCCTGATGGTGAACGTGATGGGCGACCCCATCGCGGGACTGTGCGGCGAGCGGCAGTGCGACGCGGCCACGGCCGCCCAGCTGAAGAAGGAGTTCGGCCTCGACAAGCCGGTCTGGCAGCAATACCTGACCTACATGGGGAACGTCTTCACCGGCGACTTCGGTACGGCGTTCAACGGTCAGAAGGTCACCGAGCTGATGTCGACGGCGTTCCCCGTGACCATCCGGCTGACGATCGTCGCGATCCTCTTCGAGATCGTCATCGGCATCACGCTGGGTGTGATCACCGGCCTGCGGCGCGGGCGGCCCGTCGACACCTCGGTCCTGCTGACCACCCTCGTCGTCATCTCCGTCCCGACCTTCGTCACCGGCCTGCTGCTCCAACTGCTGCTCGGCGTCGAGTGGGGCTGGATCAAACCGTCGGTCTCCACGGAAGCCACCTTCGGCGAGCTGATCGTGCCGGGCCTGGTCCTGGCCTCGGTCTCCCTCGCCTACGTCACACGGCTGACCCGTACCTCCATCGCGGAGAACCGCCGCTCCGACTACGTCCGTACGGCCGTGGCGAAGGGGCTGCCCCGGCGCCGGGTGATCGTCCGGCATCTGCTGCGCAACTCCCTGATCCCCGTGGTCACTTTCATCGGCACGGACATCGGGGCGCTGATGGGCGGCGCGATCGTCACCGAGCGGATCTTCAACATCCACGGCGTCGGCTACCAGCTCTACCAGGGCATCCTCCGCCAGAACACCCAGACCGTCGTCGGCTTCGTGACCGTACTCGTCCTCGTCTTCCTGGTGGCCAACCTGCTCGTCGACCTCCTGTACGCCGTACTCGACCCGAGGATCCGCTATGCCTGAGCAGTACGAGTCCGAGGGTGCCATCTCCTCCGCGGGCATGGGCGGCGCGATGGACCTGGCCGTGACGGAGGCGGAGACCCTGGAGAGGACGCCCGGGGGACCGGACGGCACGGCCCCGGCGGGCAGGCCGCGCTCCCTCTGGTCCGACGCGTGGCGCGACCTGCGCCGCAACCCCGTCTTCATCATCTCGGCGCTGGTGATCCTCTTCCTCGTCGTCATCTCCATCTGGCCGTCGCTGATCGCGTCGGGAAACCCGCTGAAGTGCGACCTCGCCAAGGCACAGGAGGGTTCCCAGCCCGGCCACCCCTTCGGTTACGACGGGCAGGGCTGCGACGTCTACACCCGCACCGTGTACGGGACCCGTATCTCCATCAGCGTCGGCGTTCTGGCCACGGCCGGCATCGCGGTTCTCGGCTCGATCCTGGGCGGGCTCGCCGGGTACTTCGGCGGGGGCATGGACTCGCTGATGTCCCGGATCACCGACATCTTCTTCGCGATCCCGGTCGTGCTCGGCGGTCTCGTCCTGCTCTCCGTGGTGACCAGCAACACCATCTGGCCGGTCATCGGGTTCATGGTGCTGCTCGGCTGGACGCAGGTCTACCGCATCGCACGCGGCTCGGTCATCACCGCCAAGCAGAACGACTACGTGCAGGCCGCCCGCGCCCTGGGCGCCTCCGACTCCCGCATCCTGCTGCGCCACATCGCCCCGAACGCCGTCGCGCCGGTGATCGTCGTCGCGACCATCGCGCTCGGCACGTACATCGCCCTGGAGGCGACCCTGTCGTACCTCGGCGTCGGCCTGAAGCCCCCCACGGTCAGCTGGGGCATCGACATCTCGGCGGCCTCCGCCTACATCCGCAACGCCCCGCACATGCTCCTGTGGCCGGCCGGAGCGCTGGCGGTCACGGTGCTCGCCTTCATCATGCTCGGCGACGCGGTGCGCGACGCCCTCGATCCGAAGTTGAGGTGATGGCGTGTTGGTGGTGGCGGCGTGTGGTCCGTGGGCGTGGGTTCGGGGGCCGGTGTGGGGTCGGGTGGCGGCTGTTCCTGCGTCGTGGCGATGGCCGGGTCGGCCGGTCGTGCGGTCGTGTCGGGCGAGAGGCTTTCGGGGCCCGGGCACTTTGCCGGCCGACGCGGTTCGCATCCCTGCTCTGCCCGGCGGGACGCCCTGGTGCGCGACGCCCTCGATCCGAAGTTGAGGTGATGGCGTGTTGGTGGTGGCGGCGTGTGGTCCGTGGGCGTGGGTTCGGGGGCCGGTGTGGGGTCGGGTGGCGGCTGTTCCTGCGTCGTGGCGATGGCCGGGTCGGCCGGTCGTGCGGTCGTGTCGGGCGAGAGGCTTTCGGGGCCCGGGCACTTTGCCGGCCGACGCGGTTCGCATCCCTGCTCTGCCCGGCGGGACGCCCTGGTGCGCGACGCCCTCGATCCGAAGTTGAGGTGATGGCGTCATGCTGCTCGAAGTACGGGATCTGCATGTGGAGTTCAGGACCCGGGACGGGGTCGCCAAGGCCGTCAACGGGGTCGACTACGGCGTGGACGCGGGGGAGACCCTTGCCGTGCTCGGGGAGTCCGGGTCGGGGAAGTCCGTCACCGCGCAGGCCGTGATGGGGATTCTCGACATGCCGCCCGGGAGGATCACCGGCGGCGAGATCCTCTTCCAGGGGCGGAACCTGCTCGAGCTCAAGGAAGAGGAGCGGCGCAAGGTCCGCGGCGCCGAGATGGCGATGATCTTCCAGGACGCGCTGTCCTCCCTCAACCCCGTGCTCTCCGTGGGCGACCAGCTCGGCGAGATGTTCGTCGTGCACCAGGGGATGTCGAAGAAGGACGCGCGGGGCAGGGCCGTCGAGCTGATGGAGCGGGTGCGGATCCCGGCGGCGAAGGAGCGGGTCAGGGACTACCCGCACCAGTTCTCCGGCGGCATGCGCCAGCGCATCATGATCGCGATGGCCCTCGCCCTGGAGCCGGCCCTCATCATCGCCGACGAGCCCACCACCGCCCTCGACGTCACCGTCCAGGCCCAAGTCATGGACCTGCTCGCCGAGTTGCAGCGCGAGTACAACATGGGGCTCATCCTCATCACCCACGACCTCGGCGTGGTCGCCGACGTCGCCGACCGGATCGCCGTGATGTACGCGGGCCGGATCGTGGAGTCGGCCCCGGTGCACGACATCTACAAGGCGCCCGCGCACCCGTACACCAAGGGTCTGCTGGAGTCGATCCCGCGGCTCGACCAGAAGGGCCGGGAGCTCTACGCCATCAAGGGCCTGCCGCCCAACCTCATGAACATCCCGCCCGGTTGCGCCTTCAACCCCCGCTGCCCGATGGCCCAGGACGTGTGCCGCACGGACGTACCGCCGCTGTACGAGGTGGACGAGGACCGGCGCAGCGCCTGCCACTTCTGGAGGGAGTGCCTGAATGGCTGAGCCGATTCTGGAGGTCAGCGGGCTGTTCAAGCACTACCCGCTCACCCGGGGCATCGTCTTCAAGAAGCAGGTCGGCGCCGTGAAGGCCGTCGACGGCGTCGACTTCACCCTCGGCAGGGGCGAAACCCTGGGCATCGTCGGTGAGTCCGGCTGCGGCAAGTCGACGGTCGCCAAGATGCTGGTCAACCTGGAGAAGCCGACGGCAGGGCGGATCCACTACAAGGGCGAGGACATCGCAAGGCTCTCCGGCAAGGCCCTGCGATCCGTCCGCCGCAACGTCCAGATGGTCTTCCAGGACCCGTACACCTCCCTCAACCCCCGTATGACCGTGGGCGACATCATCGGGGAGCCGTACGAGATCCACCCCGAGGTGGCCCCGAAGGGCGACCGGCGCAAGAAGGTCCAGGACCTGCTGGACGTCGTCGGCCTCAACCCCGAGTACATCAACCGCTATCCGCACCAGTTCTCCGGCGGCCAGCGCCAACGCATCGGCATCGCACGGGGGTTGGCGCTGCGCCCGGAGGTCATCGTCGCGGACGAACCGGTCTCCGCGCTCGACGTGTCCGTACAGGCCCAGGTGGTCAACCTGCTCGACCGGCTGCAGAGCGAGTTCGAGCTGTCGTACGTCTTCATCGCGCACGACCTGTCGATCGTGCGGCACATCTCGGACCGGGTCGGGGTGATGTACCTCGGCCGGATCGTGGAGATCGGCGGACACGAGGAGATCTACGACCACCCGACGCACCCCTATACGCAGGCGCTGCTGTCGGCCGTACCCGTGCCCGACCCGGAGGCCCGTGAGCACCGGGAGCGGATCATCCTCGCGGGGGACGTGCCGTCGCCGACCAACATCCCCTCCGGATGCCGCTTCCGCACCCGCTGCTGGAAGGCGCAGGAGCGGTGCGCGCTGGAGGTGCCGCTGCTCGCGGTGCCGGCCGAGTTCAGGCACACGAGCGGCCCGGCCGCCCATGACTCCGCGTGCCACTTCGCGGAAGAGAAGCAAGTCGTTCCCCCGGAGGGGGAAAGCAACGGACCGGGGTGACATGGCTGCACCCCGGTCCGTTTACGGCACCCGCACGGCCGTACGTTCTTTAGACTGACGCGTCCGTATATCGGGATCGGGTCGGCCAAGTTGCCTGCGTGTTAACGCGATTGATGCGCATTTGGGTGGCTATGACAGCCCCAGAGAGCGCTTCAGGAAGTCCAGTTGGAGCAGCAGCAGGTTCTCGGCGACGGACTCCTGCGGGGTCATGTGCGTGACTCCGGACAGCGGCAGCACCTCGTGCGGGCGGCCGGCGGCCAGCAGGGCCGAGGACAGCCGCAGGGAGTGGGCGACCACGACGTTGTCGTCCGCGAAGCCATGGATGACCATCATCGGGCGGTGCGGTTCGGCCGCGTCCACCAGTCCCTCGTCGTCGATCACCGAGTTGCGGCGGTAGACCTCGGGCTGTTTGCCCGGGTGACCGATGTAGCGCTCCTGGTAGTGGGTGTCGTACAGCCGCAGATCCGTGACCGGGGCGCCGACCACGGCCGCATGGAAGACGTCCGGGCGGCGCAGCGCCGCGAGGGCCGCCAGATAGCCGCCGAAGGACCAGCCGCGGATCGCGACTCGGCCCAAGTCGAGCGGGAAGTCGGCGGCAAGCGCCTGCAGCGCGTCCACCTGGTCCTGGAGGGCCACCGCCGCGACCTCGTCCCGGATCGCCTTCTCCCAGGCGGGGGAGCGGCCCGGGGTGCCCCGCCCGTCGGCGACGATCACCGCGAAACCCTGGTCGGCGAACCACTGCGAGATCAGATGCGGATTGTGCGCGGCGACCACCCGCTGACCGTGCGGACCGCCGTAGGGATCCAGCAGTACGGGCAGCGGCGTCTCGCCGTCGTGATCGCGGGGGAGCAGGACGGCGCACGGGATCCGCCGTGCGCCCCCTTCGGTGAGGATCACGCGCGGGGACATACCGGGATCTTCCGCGTACGAGGCGATGGTCGCCGTCTGCTTGCCGTCGCGCAGCACCTGCACACGGGCGCCCGGCCGGTCCGGGGTGGCGGACACCAGCACGGTCACGCCCCCGGAGCGCACCGCCGAGTGCACGCCGGGGTCCTGCGAGACGCGCTCAAGGCCGAGCTCGTTGACGCGGTAGACGTGCACCTCGCCGGTCTCCGGGGACTCGGCCTCTGCTCCCGCCGACGCGGCGACCAGCACGTCGTGGGCGGAGACGTCCAGTACCGCGCGGACGTGCAACTGCGGTCCCGTCAGCGGGCGTTCACCGACCGCGAGCACCCGCGCGCCGCCCTCGTCCGCGACACGCACGAGCTGCCCGGAAGGACTCCAGCAGGGCACCCCGGGGAAAAGATCAAGCCAAATTGGATCTTCGTCCGCGTGCACCAGCCGGGTCGCGCCCGTCTCCGTGTCGACGGCCAGGTACAGCTGACTGCGCTGGTCGCGCGCCTGTACGAGCAGCAGCGGTGCACCCGCCTGTGACCAGTGCACATGCGCCAGATACGGGTAGGCTGCCCGGTCCCAGACAACCTCCGTGCGCAGCCCGTCCAGGCCGATCACGAACAGTCGTACGTCCGCGTTGTCGGTGCCGGCCGCCGGGTACGGGACGTGCTGTGGATCACGTTCCGGATGGGCGGGGTCGGAGATCCACCAGCGCTGCACCGGCGTGTCGTCCACGCGCGCGACCAGCAGCCGGTCCGAGGCCGGCGACCACCAGAAGCCGCGCGAGCGGCCCATCTCCTCGGCCGCGATGAACTCGGCCAGTCCATAGGTGATGTTGGCCGACTCCGGCTCCGCGAGCGCCCGTTCACCCTCGCCCTCGGCCCCCACGACCCGCAGGGCACCCTGCGCGACGTACGCGACATGGCGGCCGTCGGGGGAGGGGCGCGGGTCGATCACCGGTCCGGGGACCGGGAGTTCACGTGCCGTGCCGGCCCGCAGCTCGGCCGCGAAAAGCCGCCCTGACAAGGCGAAAGACGCCAACTCCACGGCCGCGTCGGTGGCATAGCCGACGATGCCGGCGCCGCCCTCGCGGCTGCGCTCGCGGCGCGCCCGCTCCTCCGGCGGGAGGTCCTCGGCCACGCCGCCGAGCAGGGCGCGCGGGTCGGCCGCCACGCGCTCCTGGCCGCCGGTCGCATCGAGAACCCACAGGGAACTCGCCCTGTCCGTACCGGAGGTGGAGCGCAGGAACACGACACGGGCGCCGTCGGGCGCCACGGTGAACGCGCGCGGCGCGCCGAGCGTGAACCGCTGGGTGCGGGCGTGCCGGCGGGGGAAGGAGTCGGACGTCGTCGTCATGCCCCGACCATATTGGCCATGCGCCCCCTTGTGCGGCCGTGCGCCGATCGATGCGCGCGTACGGATAGTTATGATCACTAGCGCATAGTGGGTATGAACCTGCTGGTCCTTGTTGGTTTGTCTGCAGGGATTCGTTGCCCCTTGGTCCGACCCCCGCGTACTTGGGATCTTTGGAGGTGAGCCGCCGTGGCACTCTCGATTTCGGCGGTGGTGCTGCTGGCGATCATCGTCTTCCTGCTGATCAGGAAGTCAGGACTGAAGGCCGGCCACGCCATCGTGTGCATGCTGCTCGGCTTCTACCTCGCCTCTTCGACGGTCGCTCCCACCATCAGCGAGCTGACGACGAACATCGCGGGGATGATCGGCAGCATCAAGTTCTGACCCGATTAGGGTGGGCTCCATGACGGAACCCCCCGCCCGGCGTCTGCTGCTGGTGCACGCGCACCCGGACGACGAGTCGATCAACAACGGCGCCACCATGGCCGCGTACGCAGCCGAGGGCGCCCGGGTGACGCTGGTCACGTGCACACTCGGTGAGCGCGGCGAGGTCATCCCGCCCGATCTCCAGCACCTGACCGGCACCGCCCTGGGCGAGTACCGGCTCGGCGAGCTCACCGCCGCCATGCGCGAACTCGGCGTCGAGGACTTCCGTCAGCTCGGCGGCCCGGGCCGCTACCAGGACTCCGGGATGATGGGCATCCCCGACAACGACGACCCGGCCTGCTTCTGGCAGGCCGACGTCGACGAGGCGGCCCGGCATCTCGTCGAGGTGATCCTCGAGGTACGCCCCCAGGTCCTCGTCACCTACGACGACAACGGCGGATACGGCCACCCCGACCACATCCAGGCCCACCGCGTCGCCATGCGCGCCGCCGAACTGGCCGCCGCGGAGGGCTGGGAGATCCCCAAGATCTACTGGAACCGGGTGCCCCGCTCCGTCGCCGAGGGTGCCTTCGCCCGGCTCGAGGCGGATCTGCCCGGTCTGTCCGCCGCCCCCTTCGCCGAGTCCGCGGCCGTCGGCGACGTCCCGGGTGTGGTGCCCGACGAGCGCGTCACCGCCGAGATCGACGGCACCGCGTACGCCGCCGCCAAGGCCGCCGCGATGCGGGCGCACGCCACGCAACTCGACGTCGCCGAGCCGTACTTCTCGCTCTCCAACAGGCTGGGGCAGCCCCTGTTCACCACCGAGTACTACGAGTTGGTGCGCGGGAAGGGCGGGGAGCCGCGGGAGACCGATCTGTTCGCCGGGCTCGACGTCGGTGCCGGCGCCGGCGTGAGGGAGGCGTCATGACCGAGCGGGGCTCCATGCTCGCCCAGCCGCTGCAGCGGCCCCCTGCCGGGCGGACGTTCCTGTACCTCGGCCTGTTCGTGCTCGGCGTGCTCGTCGGCGCCGCCGGTGCGCTGGTGCAGGCCGGCTGGTTCCCGGGCGGGCTGCTGCTCGCTCTCGCGGGCGAGGCCGGGCTGTGCCTCGGCGGCGGACGGGCCACCGAGAGCCGCGGCGGGGCCATCGCGCCCGCCGCCGGCTGGGTGATCGCCGTCATCCTGCTCACCGCCAGCAGACCCGAGGGCGACTTCCTCTTCGGCGCAGGAGGCGGCTCGTATCTCTTCCTGCTCGGAGGCATGGCCGTCGCTGTGATCTGCGCCACCCTTGCTCAGGGGCGGCAACCAGGTGGCCGTGACGTCCGACTTGGCAAGTGACGTACCACTTCGCCATTAACCGTGAGTGCGAGTCCCGTGTGGGTTTCCCCGGCGGTCATGGGATACGCGCCAGAAGTGGCCAGTATGGTGGTGCGCGCCGCCGAGCCGCCCGCGTGTTCAGGTCGTGCGGGCGGCGGAGCCAACCGGGAGAACCTGCCTTGAGTCGTGAAACTGACACTCCGTCCTCCGGGCCCAACGGGCGCGGCCAAGCCGCATACCCTTCGGGCACGCCGCCGTACGGGACCCCCATGGCTTCCGACGCCGGTGCGGAAGCGGGCCGTTCGGCCGCGCAGTCCGAGGACCGCAAGACCGAGACCACGCTGACGACCCGGATCCGGATCAACATCCCCGGGTCGAGGCCCATTCCGCCGGTCGTCGTGCGTACGCCCGTCGCGGACGCCGCGAGTCCCGAGGAGACCGGCGAGACCGAGCTTCCGGCACCGGGCGCGACCCAGGCCATGAGCACCGTGGAGCCTCCCGCCGACCCGTCACCGTCGGCCGAGGACAAGACCAGCGACTGGTTCGCGCCCCGCAAGTCGGGCCCGGCCAAGGGCGGTCAGGGCAGCGGCGCCACCAACGGGGCCGGTCTGCCCGGCGGTTCGGGTGCGGGCGCGCCCACCGCCGGCGCCGGGACTTCCGGCGGTGCGCGTCCCGCCGGGTCCGGCGCGGGGGCTCCCGGCGGTGCGCGTCCGGGCACCGGTCGTCCCGGTGGCGTGGTCGGCTCCATGAGCGTGCCCGGCGGCTCCCGCCCCGGCGGGACGAACGGCGCGGGGCTCCCCGGCGCGACCGGCGGCCCGGTGGCCCCCGGCCACGGCGGGGGCACCGGTTCCTTCGACGTCACCGAGGCGCTGGCCGCGGGCCCGCTCGGCGGCGGCTCGCGTCCCGGCGGCGAGGCGCGCCGTGACGAGCTGCCGTACTTCTCGGACGGCGAGCACGGTGCACAGAACGGCCAGAACGGCCAGAACGGGCAGAACGGCCAAGGCGGTTACGGCGGCGCGAGCGGCTTCAACGGGCCGAACGGCCGCGGCGGTCAGGGCGGTGCCCAGGGCCCCGCGGGCCCGACCGGCGGCCCGGTCACCGGAGACGGCCCGCTGGCGCCGCCCCTCGGCGGCGGCCCCGCAGGACCCGGCGGACCCGGCGGCCCCTCGGGCATGGGCGGTCCGCACGGCGCGGGTCTCGGTCCCGGCGGCGGTCTCAGCGACGACACCGCGATCCTCACCCCGCAGAAGCCGGCCCCCGAGCCGGGCACGGGTGGCTACCCGGCGCCGGACAACGTCTCCGGGCACACCGTCACCAGCGGCATCCCGGTGGTGCCGCCGGGCGCCAACTCGCCGTTCGGGCCCGGCACCCACAGCGACGGCCCGCTGCCGCACACGCCGCCGAAGCTGCCCGAGCCGGTCGCACAGAACGTGCCGTCCTCCTCCGCGCCCAAGAAGAAAAAGAAGGGCCGCAACAAGCTGGTGCTGCTCGGCGGCGGCGTGTTCGTCATCGGTGTCGGTGCCTACGGCGCCGGGCTGCTGATGAACCACTCCGACGTGCCCAAGGGCACCACCGTGCTCGGCGTCGACATCGGCGGCGGCACCCGCGACGACGCCGTCAAGAAGCTCGACGAGGCCTTCGGCGGCAATGTGAACAAGCCGCTGAAGCTGTCCGTCGGCGGCAAGACCGTCACGCTCAAGCCGGACCAGGCGGGACTGCAGTTCGACGAGCAGGCCACGGTCGGCGCGGCCGCGCACAGCGACTACAACCCGGTCTCCGTCATCGGCTCCCTCTTCGGCAACCACCGCGTCGTCGATCCGGTGATGCCCGTCGACACGGAGAAGCTGACCGCCGCCCTGAAGGACACGGCCGGCGGCTCCGGCTCGATGACCGAGGGCACGATCCGGTTCAAGTCCGGCAAGGCCGTCGCCGTCTACGGCAAGGCGGGCAAGAGCGTCGACGTCGCCCGGTCGACCGAGGCGGTCATCGAGGCGTACCGCAACCAGGTGGAGACCGGTTCGAGCTCCCCGGTGGCGGTCGCGACGACGAACACGCAGCCGACGATCACCAACGCCGAGGTCGACCGCGAGATGAAGGCCTTCGCGAAGCCCGCGATGTCCGGCCTCGTCACCGTGCAGACCGACGCGTCGCACAGCATCCCGTTCGGCCCCGTGTCACTGCCGAAGATCATCGGGTTCAAGGCCGTCAACGGCAAGCTCGTGGACACCTACGACCTCAAGGCGCTCAAGGAGGCGTACGGCACCACCTTCGACGGTGTGCTGATCACCCGGGGCACCGGGCAGAAGACGGCCGTCACCCCCCAGGACGTCGCCTCCGCGCTGCGCAGGGCTCTGCTGGGCAAGACGACGGCGGAGCGCACCGGAGTCATCGACACCGACCCGAGCTGACGTGTGAAGGCCCGTCCAGGAGGACGGGCCTTCACGGGCTTCACGCGGTCAGGGACGCGTGATGCAGTACAGGGCCACGTAGCCCTTGATTCCCTGGTAGTTGATCGCGATCCAGAAGAATCCGTCGGTGTGGCCGCAGGCGGTGAAGGTGCCGCCCTCCGTGGCCGCGCCGCAGTCCGCCCCCGCGCCCTTGGGGAAGAGCCCGAGGGCGTCCGAGCCGGTCGACTTCGACTTCCGGATCCGGACGCTCTCCTTGGCATGGCAGTTGATGTCCTGGACCGACACCGTGCCGGACGCCGCCGCCTGCGCCGGGGCGGCGAAGGCGAGGCTGGTGACGGCGACCACGGCGGTGGCGGCGCCGGCAAGGAATTTGCGCATCGCGGTATCCCCCTTGATGTGGTTGTGCCCGGCGGGTCGGGCCGGGCGGCGATCAAGGTAACTTTTTTGGCGAGTCCATGCCATATCTTTTACGCGTTCCCGCGCCGCCCGGCGTGACATCTGTCATCCGGTACTCCGGACCGCCGACACTGCCGGGCGCACGGCCCCCGCGGCCACGATGGATCACATGACGACGACAGCCGCGACGGCCACCACACCGGTGGTCGGGTTCGACCAGGTGAGCAAGACCTACGGGAGCGTACGGGCCGTCGACGGGCTGACGCTCGCCCTGCACCCGGGGGAGACGGTGGCCCTGCTGGGGCCCAACGGAGCGGGCAAGTCGACCACCCTCGACCTGCTGCTCGGCCTGAAGCACGCCGACAGCGGCACGGTCCGCGTCTTCGGCACCGGCCCGCGCGAGGCCATCGTTGCCGGGCGGGTCGGCGCCATGCTGCAGAGCGGCGGGCTGATGGACGAGGTGACGGTCGCCGAGTTGGTGAAGCTCGCCTGCGACCTGCACCCGAAGCCGTACAAGGCGAGCGACGTCCTCGCCCGCGCCGGAATCTCGCAGATCGCCGACCGCAAGGTCAACAAGCTCTCCGGCGGCCAGGCCCAGCGCGTCCGCTTCGCCCTCGCCACGGCCGGCGACAGCGACCTGATCGTCCTGGACGAGCCGACGACCGGCATGGACGTCTCCGCCCGCCAGGCCTTCTGGGCGACCATGCGCGAACAGGCCGACCAGGGACGGACCGTGCTGTTCGCGACCCACTACCTGGAGGAGGCGGACGCGATCGCCGACCGGGTGCTGGTCCTGCACCGGGGCCGGCTCCTCGCGGACGGCACGGCGGCCGAGATCAAGGCGAAGGCGGGCGCGCGGCGCGTCTCCTTCGACCTGGAGGGCGCGATCGACGAGGCCCCGCTTCGGGCGCTCCCCTTCCTCACGTCCGTCGACATAAGCGGTCAGACGGTCCGCATCCAGTCCTCCGACGCCGACGCGACCGTCCACGCCCTCTACGGCCTCGGCGTCTACCCCCGCAACCTCGAAGTCGCCGGGCTCGGGCTCGAGCAGGCCTTCGTCGCCATCACCGAGGCCGAGGAGGCCAAGCAGTCATGCTGAATACATTTGCTTCGCGGGGCCTCATCAAGCTGGAACTCGCCCGCGCCCTGCGCAACCGCAAGTTCCTGTTCTTCTCGGTGATCTACCCGTCGGTCATCTTCCTGCTCGCCTCCAGCCAGGGCGGCACGAACGGCAAGGTCGACGGCACCGGACTGACCGTGGCGGCGTACGTCATGGTCTCCATGGCCTCCTTCGGCGCCCTGACCGCCGTACTGATGGGCAACAGCGAGCGCATCGCCAAGGAGCGGGAGAACGGCTGGGTACGGCAGCTGCGGCTGACCACGCTGCCCGGGCGCGGATACGTCCTCGCCAAGACCGCCAGCGCGGCCGTGGTCAGCCTGCCGTCCATCGTGGTCGTCTTCCTGGTCGCCGCCGCCGTGAAGGGCGTACGGCTGGACGCCTGGCAGTGGCTCGCGCTCACCGGTGCGATCTGGGCCGGCAGCCTGGTCTTCGCCGCGCTCGGCGTCGCCATCGGCTACCTCGCCTCCGGGGACGCGGTCCGCCCGCTCACGATGATCGTCTACTTCGGCCTGTCGATCCTCGGCGGCCTGTGGTTCCCGTCCTCCAGCTTCCCGCAGTGGCTCCAGGACATCGCCAAGTGGCTGCCCACGCACGCGTACGCTGCCCTCGGGCGGGCGATCGAACAGAGCCAGGCCCCGCACGCCCAGGACATCGCCATCCTCGCCGTCTTCTTCGTCCTGTTCGCGGGTGGCGCGGCCTGGCTGTACCGGAAGGACACGCTGAAGGCGTGAGCATCATGAGGGAAGACCCCGCGCCCGAAGAGGCCCGCGTGCAGCGTCTGATCCGCATCGGGGAGCCGCCCCGCAACCGCGCCGAGGCCTGGCGCAAGCTGGTGTGGATCCTGCCCTGGCTGGTCTTCCTCAGCGCTCCGCTGAACGACCTGGTCTCGGGCCACCACACGACCGCCGCCACCGCGGCCGGCTGGGCGGGACTCCTCTTCTTCGTCGGGACCTACCTGGCGGTGGTCTTCCGCAACATGGGAAGGCCGTTCGCCGGCCGGATCGTGGTGGGCCTGGTCGCCGTTCTCGCCACGCTCGCCGTCATCCTGCCCCTGACGCTCGGCGCCCCCTGGCTCGGCCTCTTCGTGTACGTCTCCGTCGTCTGCGGCGTGACTCTGCCGCTGCGGATCGCGTACTGGGCGATCCCGCTGAACACGGTCGCGTTGATCCTGGTGGGGATCCGCGCCGGGGAGGAGACCGCCTGGAGCCTGTTCCTCCTGGTGCTGCTGCTCGGCTACTCGATGACGGGCGTGAAGCAACTGGTGCGCACGACCGTCGAGTTGCGCAAGGCCCGGGCGACGGTCGCCCAACTCGCCGCGAACGAGGAGCGCCTGCGCCTGGCCAGGGACCTGCACGACCTCCTCGGCCACTCCCTCTCCCTGATCACGCTGAAGAGCGAGCTGGCCGGCCGAATGCTCCCCGACCACCCCGACAAGGCGGCCCAGCAGGTCGCCGACATCGAACAGGTCAGCCGTCAGGCCCTGGTCGACGTCCGTGAGGCCGTCACCGGCTACCGGCGCCCGCGGCTGTCCGCCGAACTGGCGGGCGCGCAGGTCGCGTTGACGGCGGCCGGCGTCACCGCCGACGTACCCGACGAACCGGACCTCGCCGACGTCCCCGAGGAGAGCGAGTCGGCGCTGGCCTGGGCGCTGCGCGAGGCGGTCACCAACGTCGTGCGGCACAGCGGCGCCGGGCGCTGCACGGTGGAGGTGCTCAAGCGGCAGACCCTCGACGGCCAGGTCCTCGAACTCTCCGTCGAGGACAACGGCTCGGGCGGCTCCGGCAAGGGCCCCGGCAACGGCCTGACCGGCCTCACCGAACGCCTGGAGAAGGCGGGCGGCACCTTTGAGGCGGGCCGTACGAAGCACGGTTTCCGCCTGGTCGCCCGCGTGCCCGCCGGTACCTCCCCGGCCGTAGGATCCGGGGCATGAGCCCTACGATCAAGGTGCTGCTCGCCGAGGACCAGTCGATGGTCCGCGAGGCGCTGGCCGCGCTCCTCGGCCTCGAGGACGACATCGAGGTCGTCGCCCAGGTGGCGCGCGGCGACGAGGTGTTGGCGGCCGTGGGCGAGCACGACGTGGACGTGGCCCTGCTCGACATCGAGATGCCGGGCTGCACCGGTATCGAGGCGGCGGCCCAGGTCCACCGGGCCCATCCGGCGGTGAAGCTGGTCGTCCTCACCACCTTCGGCCGCCCCGGCTACCTTCGCAGCGCCATGGAGGCGGGCGCCGACGCCTTCCTGGTCAAGGACGCCCCCGCGGCCCAACTCGCGGAAGCGGTACGCAAGGTGCTGGCGGGCGAGCGGGTCATCGACCCGACGCTGGCGGCAGCGGCCCTCGCGGAGGGCGCCAACCCCCTGACCGACCGGGAGCGTGAGGTCCTGCGCGCGGCGGCCGACGGTTCGACGAACGCGGAATTGGCAAAGACCCTGCACCTGTCCCAGGGCACGGTCCGCAACTACCTCTCGACGGCGATCCAGAAACTGGCGGTACGAAACAGAGCCGAAGCGGTGCGCATTGCCAGAGAAAAGGGCTGGCTCTGAAATTCGTACGCGTGCCTAGTTGAGCATTGCCCTTGCCGACTGCGCTTGTCGGCGTACCCGCTGTGCCGCGGGTTCGTCCACCGCCGCCACCACGTCGGCGTACGCATCGAGCTCTGCCGCCCCGCTGAGGAATTCCCCCCGCTGCACCAACAGTTGAGCCCTCTCGTAACGCAGCCGCGCCGGATGCGAAGGCAGCAGCAGTGACAACTCCACCGCCCACAGCCCCACATCGGAGCGCTCGGGCCGGGCGGCAGCCCAAGCGCGGATGTTGTTGAGGATGCGCAGGACCACTTCCAGCGGATCCGCTGGCGTCAGCATCGACGGATCCAGCGGCGCCCCGGTCGCCCCGGCCACCAGCAGCTCCGCGTCGCCCCCGTTGAGTACCCGCCCCCCGTCGAACGGATCAACGAGCACCTGCTGCTCCTGCGGCCCGAACCCGACCACGAAATGCCCCGGCAGCGCGACCCCGTACACCGGCGCCCCCGCCCGCCGGGCGACCTCCATCCACACCACCGACAGCAGGATCGGCAGCCCGCGCCGCCGCCGCAGCACCTCGTGCAGCAGCGACGACTCCAGGCGCTGGTAGTCGGCGGGGGAACCGCGGAACCCGTCCCGCACACCGAGCAGGTGGTGCAGCGCCGTCGCCCAGGCCATCGGACCGCCCGGCCGGAACGGCAGCTGCCCCGCCAGCCGGTCCAGCTCCATCTGCGCGGCGTCCATGCCCGCCTCGTCCAGCCCCCCGTCCGCCTCCGCGCCCACCAGCAGGCTCAGCATGGACAGGTCGGGCCGCTCGGACCGCGCCTCCTCGGCGAACCGCCGCCGCAGCTCGGCGGACCGCTCGGGGGACGGGGGATACGGGGGACGCATAGCAGGCTCGTGCCCTCTCACGGCGATCGGTACTACTGGCCGCTGCCGGGAACCGCCGGTTCCCGGTAGTGGTGGTACGCGTGGTGCGCGGCGAAACCCATCCCGGCGTACAGCGCCCGTGCCCCCGCGTTGTCCTCCTCGACCTGGAGCCAGGCCGCCGAGGCCCCCTCGTCCAGGGCCCGCCGGGCCAGCGCGGCCATCACGGTGGTGGCCAGCCCCTGCCGCCGCAGCGCGGGATCCACCTCGACCGCGGCGAAGGAGGCCCACCGCCCGTCCACGACACACCGCCCGATCGCGGCAGGCGCCTGCTCCCCGGGAACCGTCGCGAACCACACCGAGGGCCCGCTCCCCAGCACCTTCAGCGCCACCTCGCTCACCCCCTTGCGCTGGTAGCGCGCCAGCCACGCCTCGTCCGCCTCCCGGGACAGCACGACACCCGCGCCCTCCGCCCGGTCGGCGATGGGCGCCAGCGCCCCGATCCACAGCTCGGCGGTCACCTCACGCACCCATCCGCGCCGCTCCAGCTCCGCGCACAGCAGCTCCTGCGTGCCCTCGGCGCCGGTCGCGGTCTGGACGTACGCGGGCAGCCCACGCTCGCCGTACCAATGCCGTACGGCGTCCAGCGCCTCGTCGAGCGGCAGGCCGGGGTCGCCGAGCGGCAGCACGGAGTTGGCCCGCCGCGTGAAGCCGGAGGCCGCCCGCAGCTCCCACTCGCCCAGCCGCTCGCTCTCCACCGGCCGCCACGCGCGCGCGCAGACGAGCGCGAGTTCCTCGTACGAGGCGGCGGGCCCCCTGCGGCGGGCCGGCGCGGAGGGCACGACCTTCCCCGCGACCAGCGAGGATTCCGGAATCCGGACGCTCTCGCCGCCCTTCCGTGTGATCAGCAGCACACCGTCGTCCCATGATGTGAGAACACCCACCGTGTCGGTGAACTTCTCTTCCGGGACTCCACTTGCGGTCAAGCGCCGTACGGAGACTCGTTTCCCCACGTCAGCAGCGGTGATACGAACCTCGAGACGTCCGCCGGCCGAGATTTCCACAGGTCAGTTCACCCCTCCTGTTCGGATCATGCCCAAGAACGGAGATACTAGGGGCGGGCATCGACGACGCCGCGCTCCCGCGCGCCAGGCGGCGGAGCCTATGGAGGCCCGCCAGCGCCCTATCGAGGAGGAACGACAGCGTGACCTACGTCATCGCGCAGCCTTGTGTCGACGTCAAGGACAAGGCGTGCATCGAGGAGTGCCCGGTCGACTGCATCTACGAGGGCCAGCGGTCCTTGTACATCCACCCGGACGAATGCGTCGACTGTGGTGCCTGTGAGCCGGTCTGCCCGGTCGAGGCGATCTTCTACGAGGACGACACTCCGGAGGAGTGGAAGGACTACTACAAGGCGAACGTCGAGTTCTTCGACGAGCTCGGCTCCCCCGGCGGCGCCAGCAAGCTGGGCCTCATCGAGCGGGACCACCCCTTCATCGCCGCGCTGCCGCCGCAGGCCGAGTAATCACGCAGCGGCCCGCACAGCGTGCCGCCTCGGTCCCGTACGGCCGGATCACCATGATCGCCGTACGGGGCCGAGGCGTTTGCCGTACGACCGAAAGTGAGCGACAGTCCCGTGTCCGCAGTCTCCGACCGCCTGCCCACCTTCCCCTGGGACAAGCTGGAGCCGTACAAGAAAACGGCCGCCGCGCACCCGGACGGCATCGTCGACCTCTCCGTCGGCACCCCGGTCGACCCGGTCCCCGACCTGATCCAGAAGGCCCTGATCGACGCGGCGGACTCCCCGGGCTACCCCACGGTCTGGGGCACCCCGGCCCTGCGCGACGCGATCACCGGCTGGGTGGAGCGCCGGCTCGGCGCCCGCGAGGTCACCCACCGCCACGTCCTGCCGATCGTCGGTTCCAAGGAACTCGTCGCCTGGCTCCCGACCCAGCTGGGCCTCGGCCCGGGCGACAAGGTGGCGTACCCGCGCCTGGCCTACCCGACGTACGAGGTGGGCGCCCGACTGGCCCGCGCGGCCTACGAGGTCTACGACGACCCGACGGACCTCGACCCGACGAACCTGAAGCTCCTCTGGCTCAACTCGCCGTCGAACCCGACCGGCAAGGTCCTGAGCAAGGAGGAGCTCACGCGGATCGTCGCCTGGGCCCGCGAGCACGGCGTCCTCGTCTTCTCCGACGAGTGCTACCTGGAGCTGGGCTGGGAGGCGGACCCGGTCTCGGTCCTGCACCCGGACGTCAACGGCGGATCGTACGACGGCATCGTCTCCGTCCACTCGCTGTCGAAGCGCTCGAACCTGGCGGGCTACCGCGCGGCCTTCCTGGCCGGCGACCCGGCCGTCCTCGGCCCCCTGCTGGAGATCCGCAAGCACGGCGGCATGATGACGTCGGCGCCCACCCAGGCGGCCGTGGTGGCGGCCCTGGGCGACGACGCCCATGTGCGTGAGCAGCGCGAGCGGTACGCGGCCCGCCGTGCGGCGCTGCGCGAGGCGCTGCTCGGGCACGGCTTCCGCATCGAGCACAGCGAGGCCAGCCTCTACCTGTGGGCGACCCGCGACGAGTCCTGCTGGGACACGGTGGCCCACCTCGCCGGGCTCGGCATCCTGGTCGCGCCGGGCGACTTCTACGGCCCGGCGGGCGAGAAGTTCGTGCGCGTGGCGCTGACGGCGACCGACGAGCGGGTGCGGGCGGCCGTGGCACGCCTGTAGCCGCCGTGGACGTGACAGAGGGCCCGGGACACTCGTCCCGGGCCCTCTCGTCGTTCAGGGTGTTCAGCCGGTGATCGGCAGGCCCGCCTTGACCGGCAGGGTCGCGGCCGGCGGCAGGGCGGCGCCCTTGGTCAGCGAGTCCGTCGGCAGGCTGCCCTTGGTCGCCGACTTGGTGGTGGCGCCGACGAGGGTGCCGACGGTGCCCGCCGCTTCCCCGGCGGCCTTCTGCGCCGTCGGACCGGCCTTCTTCGCGACCTTGCCGCCGGTCTTGCCCGCGGTCGGCACTGCCTTCTTGACCGCCTTGCTGCCGGCGTCGCCCGCGAGCCCGGTGACGTTCTGCGCCGCACCGTCGACGGTGTTGCCGACGCTCGCCCCGTCCAGGGCGGTCACGCCGCCGACGTTCGGAGTGGCGGGCAGTTCGGGGGCCGCGCTCGCGGAGCCGGCCGCACCGACCCCGGCAGCCGCTCCCGCTGCGACGAGCAGCGCGGCACGGGCGATCCGACGGGTCAGGGGGAGAGACATGATGCTCCTTCGACTGAATGCTTGGTCGTCCGGGCTCGGACGCAGTTACTACCGCTCGAAGGCTGCGAAGGTTGCGGCGCCCAAACGTAAAGAGTTGGCAATGCGTCGCATAATCGGCTGCGGATAAAAACGGGCAAAGAGTGCCCGTCCCGAAAGTCTGCGGAATCCTTACAGCCCTTTGGTTCCAAGGGTTTTTGCGGATGCTGGGGTGACGGCGCGAAAACCTGCCCCCGTCCTGGACCGTGCGGGACCGGTGTAACCCGCACGGGTTACCGCCCGCACTACTGCCCAGTGACAATTCGGACGGCGTCCGCGTCCTTCTCCGCTCCGGAGGCCCCCTGCGTGCCGGTCGTGCGCCACTGGCTGTCGGTGTTCCCGGCGGTCCACTCCCGGCCGCCGTAGGAGACGCGTTCGATGTGCAGCGCCGAGGAGTTGGCCACGGCCCAGTGCGCGAGCTGCCAGCCGCGCTGCCCGACGCTGCGGCCCTTGGCGACGCCCTTGCCGGCGGTGACGGGGAGCGTGACGGTGCGCGAACCCGGCTGCGTGCTCACGGTCGGGGAAGGCGTCGGCTTCGACCTGGCGCTCACCTCGGCGCCGGCCGGCTGCAGCGCGTCGCGCCCGAAGTCCCGTACGAGCGCGGCCCGTACGGCGTCCGGGCCCGCCGCCTGCGTGGTGGTGGCGTCGATGCGGCCCTGGCAGGTCAGCGTGGCCGGCGAGTCCCCGGTGAGGGCGGCGGCCAGCAGGACGGCGTCCGGCTCGTGCTTGGCGTACGCCTCCGGGAAGCCGCTGCGCTGCACGCGCTGCGCGGCGACCGTGAGGGGCAGCTTCGTATAGCCCTTCACCTTGGCCAGGTGCTCGTAGAAGATGCCCGCCGCGTAGGTCGGGTCGAGGATCTGCTTCTGCGTGCCCCAGCCCTGCGAGGGCCGCTGCTGGAACAGGCCGAGCGAGTCGCGGTCGCCGTGCCTGATGTTGCGCAGGCCCGACTCCTGGATCGAGGTCGCCAGCGCGATGGCCACCGCCCGCTCGGGCATGCCGCGCCCCGTGCCGACGGCGGCGATGGTGGCCGCGTTCACGGCCTGCTCGGGCGTGAACTCGTACGCCTCCTCGCCGGCCTTGCCCGAGACGACCTTGCAGCCCGGTTTGCCGGTGCCTCCGGTGACGTACTGCACCACGAGGTAGCCCGCGAGGGCGAGCAGGACGAAGAAGGCCGCCCCGGCACGGAAGAGGCGGCCGCGACGCTTGAGGGTGGGTGACGGCTCTGGCACGCCGTACAAGGTAGCGGAGGGCGCTGTGGCGCCCGGGGCGGATGTGGACAGTGGGCCGAGGGCTTGGCGGGTTAGGGTCGACGGCATGGCCGACACCCCGCTTGACCTCACTCTGGACGCTGCCCGGCTCACCGCGCAGCTCGTCGACTTCCCTTCGGAGAGCGGCACCGAGAAGCCCCTCGCCGACGCGATCGAGGGCGCGCTGCGCGCCCTGCCGCATCTGACGGTCGAGCGGTACGGCAACAACGTGATCGCCCGCACGGACCTCGGCCGGCCGGAGCGGGTCATCCTGGCCGGGCACATCGACACCGTCCCGATCGCGGGGAACCTCCCGTCGAGGCTGGACGAGGACGGCGTCCTGTGGGGCTGCGGCACCTGTGACATGAAGGCGGGCGTGGCGGTCCAGCTGCGCATCGCGGCCACGGTCCCGGCCCCCAACCGCGACCTGACCTTCGTCTTCTACGACAACGAAGAGGTGGCCGCCGAGCTCAACGGCCTCAAGCACGTGGCCGAGGCGCACCCCGAGTGGCTGGAGGGCGACTTCGCGGTGCTGCTGGAGCCGTCCGACGGCGAGGTGGAGGGCGGCTGCCAGGGCACGCTGCGGGTGCTGCTGAAGACCAAGGGGGAGCGGGCCCACTCGGCGCGCAGCTGGATGGGCGCCAACGCGATCCACGCGGCCGCCCCGATCCTCGCGCGCCTCGCCTCCTACGAACCGCGCTACCCGGTGATCGACGGCCTGGAGTACCGCGAGGGCCTGAACGCGGTGGGCATCTCGGGCGGGGTGGCCGGCAACGTCATCCCCGACGAATGCGTGGTGACCGTCAACTTCCGCTATGCGCCCGACCGTACGGAGGAGGAGGCGATCGCCCATGTCAGGGAGGTCTTCGCGGACTGCGGAGTGGAGGAGTTCGTGGTCGACGACCACAGCGGCGGCGCGCTGCCGGGCCTCTCCCACCCTGCCGCGGCGGCCTTCATCGAGGCGGTGGGCGGCACCCCGCAGCCGAAGTACGGCTGGACGGACGTGAGCCGCTTCTCCTCCCTCGGTACCCCGGCGGTCAACTACGGCCCGGGGAACCCGCACTTGGCGCACAAGCGGGATGAAAGGGTCGAAACGGTCAAGATCCTTGCGGGCGAGGAGCGCCTGCGCAACTGGCTGACACGCTGAGGTCCCTCGTCCGTAACCCGCGTAGATCTACGCTGAGGTGGAAATACCCCGCAAGCGGAGGGAGCGCACATGGCTACCGGGAACCCCGAGGGCAAGAAGCAGCCACCGGAGGAGCAGCGCCTGGGACCGGTCCTCCGGCGGCGGAACCAGGTGACGGCGAGCACGACGGACCAGCGGCTGCTGGACGCCGGCGGCCCGTCGGACTGGGTGCACACGGACCCCTGGCGGGTGCTGCGCATCCAGTCGGAATTCATCGAGGGCTTCGGCACCCTCGCCGAACTCCCGCCCGCGATCAGTGTGTTCGGCTCGGCGCGCACCAAGGCGGACTCGCCGGAGTACGAGGCGGGGGTACGGCTCGGCCGCGGCCTGGTGGAGGCGGGCTGGGCGGTGATCACGGGCGGCGGGCCCGGTGCCATGGAGGCGGCCAACAAGGGCGCCCTGGAGGCGAAGGGCATCTCCGTCGGCCTGGGCATCGAGCTGCCCTTCGAGCAGGGCCTCAACCCGTACGTCGACATCGGCCTGAACTTCCGCTACTTCTTCGTCCGCAAGATGATGTTCGTCAAGTACGCACAGGGTTTCGTGGTCCTGCCCGGCGGCCTCGGCACCCTCGACGAACTCTTCGAGGCGCTCACCCTGGTGCAGACCCAGAAGGTGACCCGCTTCCCGATCGTCCTGTTCGGCAGCGAGTACTGGGGCGGTCTGGTCGACTGGCTCAAGAACACGCTGATCGCCCAGGGCAAGGCGTCGGAGAAGGACCTCCTCCTGTTCCATGTCACGGACGACGTGGACGAGGCGGTCGCACTGGTCTCCAAGGAGGCCGCCCGGTAGCGAGGCGCTACGCGAGCCCCCGGCGGGCGACCGCCGGGGGCCGGTGCCCCGCGATCGACGCGACCATGTCCAGCACCTGCCGGGTCTCCGCGACCTCGTGCACGCGATAGACCTGCGCCCCGAGCCACGCGGACACGGCGGTGGTCGCCAGCGTCCCGACCACCCGCTCCTTCACCGGCTTGTCGAGCGTCTCGCCCACGAAGTCCTTGTTGGACAGGGAGACGAGCACGGGCCACCCCGTCTCGACCATCTCCCCGAGCCGCCGCGTCGCCTCCAGGCTGTGCCGGGTGTTCTTCCCGAAGTCGTGCCCGGGATCGATCAGCACGGACTCCCGGGGCACCCCGAGCTCCACCGCCCGCTCGGCCAGACCGAGCGTCACCCGCAGAATGTCGGCCACGACATCGTCGTACGTCACCCGGTGCGGACGCGTCCGCGGCTCGGCACCCCCCGCGTGCGTGCACACCAGCCCGACGCCGTAGCGCGCAGCGACCTCCGCCAGCCGCGGGTCCACCCCGCCCCACGCGTCGTTCAGCAGATCGGCCCCTGCCTCGCAGGCGGCCTCCCCGACCTCGGACCGCCAGGTGTCGACGCTGATGATCACGTCGGGGAACCGCCGCCGCACCTCCGCGACGAACCCGACCGTCCGTCGCGCCTCCTCCTCGGCCGACACCTCTTCGCCCGGCCCCGCCTTCACCCCGCCGATGTCGATGATGGCAGCGCCCTCCGACACCGCCTGCTCCACGCGCGCGAGGGCGGGCTCGTCGCGGAAGGTCGCCCCTTGGTCGTAGAAGGAGTCGGGAGTCCGGTTAACGATCGCCATGATCACCGGCTCGTGCGCCTCGAACGAGCGCCTGCCCAGCCTGAGCATCCGCTGTGACCTCTCCTAGTACGTCCTGGGTGTCCTGGCCTTTCGGCCGCCTGCGACCCTAACTGTCAGACTCGCATGGCACGATCGGACCCTGACACATTCAGCTTCATCCAGCTTCCGAGCATCGAGCGTGGGGACCACAGCGATGGTTATGTTCTTGTTCCTGGTCGTCGCCCTCGCCGTCGTGGTCGCCGCCGTGACACTGGCCGTGGTGGGTGGCGGAGAGGGCGAGGGCCCGTTGCCCGAGGTGGCCCCCGAGCGGCTGCAGGACCCCCTGCCGCCGGACCGTCCGGTGGACCGCGCGGACGTCGACAGCCTCCGCTTCCCGCTCGCCGCCCGCGGCTACCGCATGGCGGACGTCGACGACGCGCTCAACCGTCTCGCCGCCGAGCTCGCGGAGCGCGACGCCCGTATCGCCGACCTGGAGTCCGCACTGGCGGGCGCCCAGGCCGCCGTCCACGGCCACCACGCTCCCCACATCTCCATGGAGAAGCCGGCCCACGGCCCGGAGGACCAGCAGTGACTGACGGGACCGCTCTCGCCGGCCCGGACGGCGCGCTGCGCTGCCCCTGGGCCCTGTCCACCGAGGACTACGTGGCGTACCACGACGAGGAGTGGGGCCGTCCGGTCCACGGCGACGACGCCCTCTACGAACGCCTGAGCCTCGAGGCCTTCCAGTCCGGCCTCTCCTGGATCACGATCCTGCGCCGCCGCCCCGGCTTCCGTGCCGCCTTCGCCGACTTCAGGATCGAGAAGGTCGCCGCCTTCACCGAGTCCGACCGCGCCCGCCTCCTCACCGACGCGGGCATCATCCGCAACCGAGCCAAGATCGACGCGACCCTCGCCAACGCGCGCGTGCTGGCCGACTGGGCCCCGGGCGAGCTGGACGAGCTGATCTGGTCCCACGCACCGAGCCGGGGCCCGGCCCCGAAGACGCTCGCGGACGTCCCTGCGGTCACCCCCGAGTCGACGGCCCTGTCCAAGGCCCTGAAGAAACGGGGGCTGCGCTTCGTGGGCCCGACAACGGCATACGCACTGATGCAGGCGTGCGGCTTGGTGGACGACCACTTGGAGGCGTGCGTCGCACGCCTCTCGTGACAGTGCCGGTGCAGGTCAGCGACCCAGGTACTTCGGCTTCTCCTTGTTCACGAACGCCTGCACCGCGATCGCGTGGTCCTCGGACGACCCGGCACGCGTCTGCAGCTCGTCCTCCTTGTCCAGCGTCTCGGTCAGCGAGTGCGACAGTCCGTACGCCACCGCCTCCTTGATCGCCCCGTACGCCACCGTCGGCCCCTCGGCCAACGCCCTCGCCACCTTCTCGGCCTCGGCACGCAGCTCGGCGGCCGGCACGAGCCGGTTCGCGATCCCCAGCTCGTACGCCTCCTGCGCCTTGATGCTCCGCGGGAAGAACAGCAGATCGGCGGCGCGCCCCGGCCCGACGACCCGCGGCAGCGTCCACGAGATACCGGAGTCGGCGGTCAGCGCGACACCCGCGAACGACGTGTTGAACGCAGCCGTGTCGGCCACGACCCGGTAGTCCGCCGCGAGCGCGAAGCCGAAGCCGGCCCCGGCGGCCACCCCGTTCACCCCGGCCACCACCGGTTTCGGCATTTCCGCCAGCGCCCGCACGATCGGGTTGTAGTGCTCCTTCACCGTGCTCATCGTCTGCCGCGACCCCGTCTCCCGGTCCTGCACCAGCAGCCCGATGTGCTCCTTGAGGTCCTGCCCCACACAGAACGCCCGGTCACCCGCGGCAGTCAGCAGCACGGCCCGCACGGCGTCGTCACCGGCCGCCGACCGGACCGCGTCTCGCAGGGCGACCTTGGTCGCGACGTTCAGCGCGTTCATCGCCTCCGGGCGGTTCAGCGTGATCGTCGCGAGCCCGTCGCTCACCTCGTAGAGCACGGTGTCGGCCATGGTGTGTCCCCTCGGCTGTCGCGGTTCAGGCGTACCGGCCGGTACGCCCCTGTCCGTAGGACAGCATGGCGGAGAGAGACCGGAGTGGTCGTGTGACCTGCGTCAAAGAATTCCGGACGGTTTCCGGTCGGCGGAAGTCCGTGCGGCCGCGCAGTATCGCAGTCACATCGCCGAATTGAGTGGTTTTGCTCGCGCGCGTTGCCCAAGCGATGCCGACTGATGTTGGTCATCGGGTCCTGAGATGCGGGATAATGGCTTGGAAGCAATGTGTTCGATGCCGGTGTCGCGTGTCCCACGCTAGACGCGTGTGCCCTCCCAGGGCCGTCGGCTTTGACGATGAGCTGGTTTCAGGAAGGGGAACGAGCATGGCGGCCATGAAGCCGCGGACGGGCGATGGCCCGCTCGAGGTGACCAAGGAGGGGCGGGGCATCGTCATGCGCGTTCCGCTCGAAGGCGGCGGTCGGCTCGTCGTCGAGCTGACCCCTGACGAGGCCGACGCGCTCGGCGACGCCCTCAAGAAGGTCGTCGGCTGACGCGGAAGCGACCATACCCTTTCAGCTGCCCCGGCACCCAAGTGGTGCCGGGGTTGCTGTTTTCTTCAGCAGTGCGTACGGGTTTCCTCGGGAGTACGTACGGGCTCACGCATTGCTTCCCGGTCGGGTCAGCGCTTGACCGCGCACAGCAGCCCGTCGCCCACCGGCAGCAGCGACGGCACCAGATCCTGGCTCTCGCGCACCGCGCGCAGCAGCTCCCGCAGCCGCAGGACCTCCGTCGGCTGCGGGCTCGAGTCGACCGTGCGGCCGTTGGCGAAGACGCCCTCGAAGACCACCAGGCCGCCCGGACGGAGCAGGCGCAACGATTCAGCGAGGTAGTCCATGACCTCCTGCCGGTCGCCGTCGCAGAACACGAGGTCGTAGCCGGCGTCCGCGAGCCGGGGCAGGACGTCCAGGGCGCGGCCCGGGATGAAGCGGGCGCGGTTGCTGGCGAAACCGGAGGCACGGAAGGCCTGGCGGGCGAACTGCTGGTGCTCGGGTTCGGGGTCCACCGTGGTCAGCACGCCGTCGGGGCGCATGCCGTGCAGCAGATGGATGCCGGAGACGCCGGTGCCGGTGCCGATCTCCGCCACCGCCTTCGCGTCCACCGAGGCCGCCAGCAACCGCAGCGCCGCGCCCGTGCCGGGCGACACCGAGCGCAGCCCCGCCTCACGGGCCCGGTCGCGGGCCCAGCGCAGGACTTCGTCCTCGGCGACGTAGGCGTCGGCGAACGCCCAGCTCGTCTGCCGGTTGCCGGTAATGGCCCTCTCCTGTCCCCGTGGTTGCCTGGGCGTGACTGTATCCGTTGGGGCCGGGAACCCGCAGATGGGACCGGGCGTTTAGAGGGGTAGGAGACGGCACGGGGGGACACAGTTGGATCACGAAGTGGGGCCGGGGCCCGAGCAACTGCAGACGCAGCGGCCAGAGGGGTATCAGCCCATATCAAATTCTCGTAAAACCGCTTATCCGGAGCTAACGGGCGAGGTGGCTATGGTAGGGGCTCCACTGGACACCACCAGAGCCGACAGGGGAGGTGCGGCTGCGCCTGTGGATCGGGGAGGAGTGCTGCGGCGCTTTCTCGGATCGGCGGGCAGGCCGAAATCCGTGAACGACACCGCAGCTGACCACAGCCACGCCGCCGACCAGGCCCAGACCGCGACTTTCTCCACCGACGCGGACGGGCAGGCGTGGACTCCGCCCACCTGGGAGGAGATCGTCAGCACCCACAGCGGCCGCGTCTACCGGCTGGCGTACCGCCTGACCGGTAACCAGCACGACGCCGAGGACCTCACGCAGGAGGTCTTCGTCCGCGTCTTCCGCTCCCTGTCCACCTACACGCCGGGCACCTTCGAGGGCTGGCTGCACCGCATCACCACCAACCTCTTCCTGGACATGGTCCGCCGCAAGCAGCGCATCCGCTTCGACGCGCTGGGCGAGGACGCGGCGGAGCGGCTGCCCAGCCGCGAGCCGTCCCCACAGCAGGTCTTCAACGACGCGCACTTCGACGCGGACGTCCAGCAGGCCCTCGACACCCTCGCGCCCGAGTTCCGCGCCGCGGTCGTCCTGTGCGACATCGAAGGACTGTCGTACGAGGAGATCGCCGCAACCCTCGGCGTCAAGCTCGGCACGGTCCGCTCGCGCATCCACCGCGGCCGCTCGCAGCTGCGCAAGGCCCTCGCACACCGTGCGCCCCAGACCCGGACGACCGAGCGCCGTTCCCTGGTGCCACGGGTGCCCGCGCTGGGGGGAGGGGGCGCGACCGCGTGAGTGGATCACGACCCAGCCCCGCCGAGAGGCGTCTGGCCGAGCAGCACCTGGGAGACCGACTCTCCGCCCTGGTGGACGGAGAGCTGGGTCATGAGTCGCGTGATCGGGTCCTCGCCCACCTGGCCACCTGCGCCAAGTGCAAGGCGGAGGCCGACGCACAGCGACAGCTGAAGAACGTCTTCGCGGAGGCGGCCCCGCCGCCGCCCTCCGAGAGCTTCCTGGCCCGACTCCAGGGGCTCCCCGGGGGAGGTGACGATCCGGACGGCGGCTCGCCGTTCGGAGGGGGAAGACTCCCCGGCTCGGCCTCCGGGAAGTTCGGCACCACCGGAGCGTTCGGGCTGAAGCGCGGCGACCGCTTCGAGTTCGACTACGTCCCCTCGGCACCCCACGCCCCGGCGCCCGTCCTCCCCGACTCCGACCGTGGCTTCCGCATACACGACGTCAGCCGCCATGAGGCCGAGCGGTCCGCCTCGCGCGGGATGCGGTTCGCGTTCGTCGCCGCCGGAGCGGTGTCGCTCGCCGCGATCGCGCTGGGCGGCGTCACGACCGGCACACCGACCGACACCGCGGATGCGCGCGGCGGTTCGGGGGCCGGCAGCAATGTGACCCCGATGCGTACGCAGGGGACGGGCGCCGCGACGGCCCCCGACACCCAGCGGCGCCGTGGCACCGGCCCGCTGCTCGCGCAGGGCCGGCAGTCGCTCGGCGACACCCCGGTGGCCCCGACCGAGGTGTCCGCGCCGCTGCTGCCGGGCATGCCGAGCCCTGTCACCGCCGGACAGGTGCAGCAGGCCGTGCACGCGCTGACCACCCCCGTGGTGGCCGGTGCCGCCGTGATGTCCCCGCTGATACGTCCGCTCACCGCGACCCCGCCGCTGACCCTGACCTCGTGGTCCTCGACCCCCGAGGTCTCGTCCCCCGGCCTTCTGGCCGCCCCGATCGCCGACACCACTTCCGCTCCCTCCTCCCCCTCTCGCACCACCCCCTGACCGGCCTCTGCGCGACGGCGCGCGACCTGGTTGAATCCAGGGTGAACCGCGCCCACGGCAGGGAGCCGGGCGCGGAGTCGACGAACCGGGGCCACCGCCGACGAGTCGTGCCGTGGTCAGCTGTGGGGAGAGCATGAACGAGGGGAAGCCCACGAAGCCGAAGTGGTGGAGCCGTCCACGTCCGCAGGGCCCTGCCCAGAGGGCACCGGGGGACGACGGAGCGGACAGGGTTCGTGGTGGCGACGGCGACTTCGAGCTGGTGCCGCCTGCCGTGGTCGGTGGCGGCGAGACGGTTTCTGCCGACGGCGACTACGAGTTGAGGCTTCCGCAGGACGTGGCGGGTTCGGAGCCCGGTGATGCCTTGGAGCGGGACGCATCCGGGGCAGGGGCTTCGGAAGGAGCCTCCGAGGCCGGTGCTGCTGAGCGGGCGTCAGGGACGGGGGTTCCGGAACAGTCCCACAGCGAGGGCGACTTCGAGCTGGAACGGCCGGCTGCGCCCGCAGTTGGACCGGCAGACCCGTCTCCCACGCCCACCACCCGCCTCAAGCCCCTGCACGACCCCGACCCGTACAGCACCCCGCCCTACGGCGACCCCGGCCCCTGGGCGCCCGCCCCGCCGGTGCAGCACCCCGCGGCCACACCCGCGCAGGACACGGCGGTGCCGACGCCGCCCGCGGTACACGGCATGCCCGCCGTCCCGCACGTCTCCGGCGGGCCGGTGGGATCCGCGCCCCATGACCCGCCGGCCCCGGCACCGTCGCACGCGGTGCCGTCCCCCGCGCCTGCGGGCCCCGTTCCCGCGCCGGCACCCCCCTTCAGCGAGGCCCCACCCCCCTCCACCCCCTGGCAGAACTACGACCCCTGGGCCCCAGCTCCCCTTCAACAAAACGGGGCGGCTGTCGACGACAAGAGCACGCGACGTAGGCGGGTCCGCAGGGCCCTCGTCGGTGGGGCCGTGGCGCTGGCGCTTGTGTCCGGTGGTGTCGGTGGGGCCCTCGGGGCCTATCTCGAGCGCAACGGTGGTGTGGGGGCCGTAGAGCTGCCGCAGGCCGGGAAGGAGCCTGTCGGGCGGGCTCCGGACAGTGTGGCCGGGATCGCCGCGCGGGCCTTGCCCAGCGTGGTGACCCTGCATGTCACCGGGGCCGACGAGTCCGGCACCGGCACCGGGTTCGTGCTCGACGGCCGCGGACACATCCTCACCAACAACCACGTCGTCGAGCCCGCCGGGACCGGCGGGACGATATCCGTCACCTTCAACAGCGGGGACACCGCCAAGGCCACCGTCGTCGGGCGGGACAGCGGGTACGACCTCGCCGTCGTGAAGGTGAGCGGTGTGACCGGCCTCAAGCCCATGGCGCTCGGCAACTCCGACAACGTCCAGGTCGGCGACCCCGTCGTCGCCATCGGCGCCCCCTTCGACCTCGAGGGCACGGTCACCTCCGGAATCATCAGCGCCAAGGAACGGCCCATCACCGCCGGCGGCGACAGTTCCGACGGGAGCGACGTGTCGTACGTGGATGCGCTGCAGACCGACGCGCCGATCAACCCGGGCAATTCCGGTGGGCCCCTCCTCGACTCCAAGGCCCGCGTCATCGGCATCAACTCCGCCATACGCTCCGCCGACGACGGCTCGGACTCCGGCGGCGGTCAGGCGGGTTCGATCGGCCTCGGCTTCGCGATACCCGTCAACCAGGCCAAGCGCGTGGCCGAGGAGCTCATCAACACCGGCAAGGCCACCCACCCCGTCATCGGCGTCACCCTCGACATGGACTACACCGGCGACGGCGCCCGCGTCGGCGCGAAGGCCACCGGCGGCGGCCCCGCCGTCACCGCGGGCGGCCCCGGCGACAAGGCCGGCATCAAGGCGGGCGACATCATCACCGAGGTCGACGGCCAGCGCATCCACTCCGGCGAGGAACTGATCGTCAAGACCCGCGCCCACCGCCCCGGCGACCGTCTGGAGCTGACCGTGAAGCGCGACGGCAAGGAGAAGAAGATCTCCCTGGTGCTCGGTTCCTCCGACGGCAACTGATCGAACCGATTGACACGAACCTCACAGGTGCACCCCCCAACCCCCGCCCCACAAGGCAAACAACGCCCAAAACCGCACACGCGGCCCCACTCGGAGGCCTCGGGACAGTACCGGTCGCACGGGATCGCCGGGTACCGTGGATCCGGCCCGGACCACGGAAGACCCGCACAGACCACCGAGGGCCGAGGACCGAGGACATCGCAAGGAGCTTCAGGTGTTCAATGACATAGGACCGCTCGAGCTGGTCACGCTCGTTGTCCTCGCCGTGCTCGTCTTCGGTCCGGACAAGCTTCCGAAGGTCATCCAGGACGTCATGCGGACCGTGCGCAAGATCCGGGAGTTCTCGGAGAGCGCCAAGCAGGACATCCGGTCGGAGCTCGGCCCGGAGTTCAAGGACTTCGAGTTCGAGGACCTCAACCCCAAGACGTTCATCCGCAAGCAGCTGGACAACGACGAACTGGGGCTCAAGGAGATCCGCAACGGCTTCGACCTGAAGAAGGAGATGGCCGAGGTGACGGACGCGGTCCACAGCCGCGAAACCGACTCGCCGAGCTCTTCGTCTGCTTCGTCCGGCTCCTCCGGCGGCCGCGTCGACATGACGAAGAAGCCCGAGGAGGACGACCGTCCGCCCTTCGACGCGGACGCCACCTGAGCCGTACGCCCCCGCTGCTCACCTGCGCCGTACGTGACGCACTTCATACTCCACGGCGCCTCCGCACGGCCTGAACCCGCCTCCCCGCGCGACCCACGCGCCGGTGGGTTTCCCGGCTGCCCTCACAGGTGTGGCTATGCTGCCGAGTTGTTGTGCGGACCGTACTTCGAGGAGTAACGCCGCCCGAAGGGGGGCGGGCCGCTCCGGTCCGACGAGAGCGAGGAGGCGTCCGGGCACATGGAGACGACGAGTCAGGCAGTCGCGCAGGCGCCGGCCGCGGAGGGCGGACCACAGGACCCCTCCGCCCGGCGCACGGTCGACGGCTACCTGCAGGCGCCCTTCCCGTGGTACGGCCTCGACGAGGCCTTCACGGGGCCGCGCCGACTGATGCAGGTCGGGACGGCGGCCGACGGAGCCGTCGCACACGGTTCGATCGGGTTCGGCGACGAGCCCTCCGTGAAGAACGAGTACGCGGTCGGTGCGACCGGCGAGCCCAAGGAGAAGTTCGCGGTCGTGGTCACGGTCGCGGCCAACCCCGTACGGCGCAGCGCCGACGGCACGGGGCTCCTGGAGGCCACCTCGGTGTCCTCGGCGGCCTGGCTCGCGGGTGTGGGGCTGCTGTCCTTCACCTGGCCCGGTCAGATGGACCACTCCCTGCGCGACGACTGGCTGGAGCAGCAGACGGAGACGGCGTGGGCCCTGGCCGACGACCTGTCCGGCCCGGCCTGGTCGACGCTCTCCCTGCCGGTGGACGGCGTCCCGACGTCGTTCCACTACCGCGAGTCCGAGTTCGGCTGGGTCCTCGCGGGCTCCACGCAGGAAGGGGTGCACGTGGGGGCGTACGGAAGAGGGATGAGCGCGTACGGCCTCGGCTTCGCCGTGATCAAGGACATCTCGGCCTACGCCTAGTCGGGGTTACGACGAAGGGGGCGCCGTCTCGTCCGGACGGCGCCCCCTCGGTCGTACGAAGCCTGGAAAGCCGTACGAGGCCTAGAACTTGTTCTTCGGCGTGATCCCCAGCGACAGGCCCGAAAGACCCCGCTGGCGTCCGCCGAGCTTGCCCGCGATGCCGCGCAGGGCCGCGCCCGCCGGGGAGTCCGGGTCCGTCAGGACGACCGGCCTGCCGTCGTCGCCGCCCTCGCGGAGGCGGACGTCGATCGGGATGGAGCCGAGGACCGGGACCGTCGCACCCGTCGTGCGGGTCAGGCCGTCGGCCACCGTCTGGCCGCCGCCCGTGCCGAACACGTCGACCATCTCGCCGCAGTGCGGGCAGGGCAGGCCGGACATGTTCTCGACCACGCCGACGATCTTCTGGTGGGTCTGTACGGCGATGGAGCCGGCGCGCTCGGCGACCTCCGCGGCGGCCTGCTGCGGGGTCGTCACGACCAGGATCTCGGCGTTCGGGACCAGCTGGGCGACGGAGATCGCGATGTCGCCGGTGCCGGGCGGGAGGTCCATCAGCAGGACGTCCAGGTCGCCCCAGTACACGTCCGCCAGGAACTGCTGCAGCGCCCGGTGGAGCATCGGGCCGCGCCACACGACCGGGGCGTTGCCCGGCGTGAACATGCCGATGGAGATGACCTTCACGCCGTTCGCCGACGGCGGCATGATCATGTTCTCGACCTGGGTCGGACGGCCGTCCGCACCGAGCATGCGCGGCACGCTGTGGCCGTAGATGTCGGCGTCGACGACACCGACCTTCAGGCCGTCGGCCGCCATCGCAGCGGCCAGGTTCACCGTCACCGACGACTTGCCGACGCCGCCCTTGCCGGACGCGACCGCGTACACGCGCGTGAGCGAGCCGGGCTTGGCGAAGGGGACCTCGCGCTCGGCCGTCCCGCCGCGCAGCGCGGTCGCCAGCTCCTTGCGCTGCTCGTCGCTCATGACGTCGAGCGTCACTTCGACGCGGGTGACGCCCTCGACCCGGGAGACCGCGTCGGTCACGCGCTGCGTGATCGTCTCGCGCATCGGGCAGCCGGAGACCGTCAGGTACACGGTGACCGCGACCGCTCCGTCCGCTGCGATGTCCACCGACTTGACCATCCCGAGCTCCGTGATGGGTCGGTTGATCTCGGGGTCGTTCACCGTCGCCAGTGCCTCGCGCACCGCGTCTTCGCTAGCCATAAAGACGATGGTACGGCGCCGCACAGGGGCCCCGGGATGCCTGTCAGCGGTCGTCTACGTCACGTCCGCGGGACCGTTCTGCCCGGAATACGACGTGCTGGTGGTGGCCGTTCTGCCGCTCCTCCAGCTCCTTGACCATGTCCTGCAGCTCGGAGCGGATCCAGTCGCGGGTGGCGACCTCGCCCAGGCCGATGCGCAGAGCGGCGATCTCGCGGGTCAGGTACTCGGTGTCGGCGATGGACCGCTCGTTCTGCTTGCGGTCCTGCTCGAGGTTGACCCGGTCGCGGTCGTCCTGCCGGTTCTGCGCGAGCAGGATCAGCGGGGCCGCGTAGGAGGCCTGCAGGGACAGCATCAGGGTCAGGAAGATGAACGGGTAGTTGTCGAAGCGCAGGTCGTGCGGGGCGAAGACGTTCCACAGCACCCACGCGATGATGACGACCGTCATCCAGACGATGAACCGTCCGGTGCCCAGGAACCGCGCGATCCGCTCCGAGAGCCGTCCGAAGGCCTCCGGGTCCCACTCGGGCAGCAGCCGCCGGCGCGGCGGGCGCGGCTGGTCCAGACGGGCACGCGTGCGCGTGGCGGCCGTCGCCCCCACCGGGGTGCGCTCGCGGCTGGACTCGCGGTCAGGAGCCATGGGCGGTCGCCCCCTCGTCCTCCTCGAGGTGGAACTCGGTCTCCCGCCAGTCCTCGGGCAGCATGTGGTCCAGTACGTCGTCCACGGTCACCGCGCCGAGCAGCGCCCCGGCCTCGTCGACGACGGGCGCCGCGACCATGTCGTACGTCGCGAAGAACCCGGCGACGACCGGCAGCTGGGCGTCGGGGTCCAGCGTCTGCAGGTCGTCGTCGATGATCGAGCTGACCAGCGTGTACGGCGGGTCGCGCAGCAGCCGCTGGAAGTGGACCGTGCCGAGGTACTTGCCGGTCGGGGTCTCGTCGGGCGGGCGGCAGACGTAGACCTGGGCGGCAAGGGCGGGGGAGAGGTCGCGGTTGCGCACCCGCGCGAGGGCGTCGGCGACGGTCGCATCCGGGCGCAGGACGATCGGCTCGGTGGTCATGAGCCCGCCGGCGGTCTTCTCCTCGTACGCCATGAGCCGGCGCACGTCGGCCGCCTCGTCCGGCTGCATCAGCGTCAGCAGCCGCTCCTTGTCCGCCTCCGGGAGCTCGGCGAGCAGGTCGGCCGCGTCGTCCGGGTCCATGGCCTCCAGGACGTCGGCGGCGCGCTCCTCCTTCAGCTTGCCGAGGATCTCGATCTGGTCGTCCTCCGGCAGCTCTTCGAGTACGTCCGCCAGGCGGTCGTCGTCGAGGGCCGCGGCGACCTCGGCGCGGCGCTTGGCGGAGAGGTGGTGCAGAACGTTCGCGAGGTCGGCGGGGCGCAGCTGCTCGAAGGTGGCGAGAAGGCTCTCGGCGCCCTGTCCGTGCTCCTCCAGGGAGAAGCCGGTGACCGCGGACCACTCCACCGTCAGCGTCTCGCCCTTGGCCCTTCTGAAGGCGCCGCCCTTCTTCCCCTTCCGTACGAAGACCCGGTCGACCTCCCAGTCCCGGCGGGCCGGCAGCTGCTGCACCGACACGTCGAGGACGGTGACCTCCTCGCCGGTCTCGACGAGGGTGACGCGCCGGTCGAGGAGTTCGCCGAAGACGAGGCGCTCGGTGGGGCGTTGCTCGAAGCGCCGGACGTTGAGCACGCCGGTGGCGATGACCTGGCCGGACTCGATGCTGGTCACCCGGGTCATCTGCAGGAAGATGCGGCGCCGGGTGGGCAGTTCGACGACCAGCCCGAGAATCCGCGGGGGCCGTCGCCCGACGCGCAGCATGACGACCAGGTCGCGCACGCGGCCCACCTGGTCGCCGTTGGGGTCGAAGACGGCGACGCCGGCGAGGTGCGAGACGAAGATCCGGGGGGCGCCCGCTGCCATGGCTGCGCCTCCTTTTCCGTACGGGGTGTTTCGTGCTGCTTTTCGCTGCTCGTGTCTTTTGCTGTGCCTGTATTCCGAATTGCCCGCTCGGGTGGGCTTCAGGCTAGCCCGTGCCGATCGGATCCGCCCTGGTGGCGGGTCCGGACGGACTGGCTCCGCCGGGCCGACGCGACCCCGGTACGCTGCCGTACGCGCTCGCGTCCCTCCACCGAAAGGCAGCCCCGCCTGTGACTGCGATCCCCCTGGGCCGAACCCGCCGGACCGCGCTGGTGAGCGCGATGTGCACGCTGGTGGTGACGGGGACGGGGTTGCTCTCGGGCTGCAGCGAGGATCCGGACGCGGGTACCAACGGGGTCGGCAAGCTGCCCGCCGACCAGATCCAGTCGAAGACCCGGGCGGCCGCCGAGTCCGCCGACTCCGTACGCCTCTCAGGGAACGTGGTCACCAATGGGCGCACATACAAACTCGACATGCGCCTGAAGTCCGACGGCGCCACCGGCACGGTCACCGCGCAGGGCGGGGCCTTCGGGCTGCTGCGGATCGGTGAGCAGCTGTACCTGAAGGCCGACTCGGCGTTCTGGAACCACGCGGACGGCGACAAGGACGCCTCGGCCGCGGGCAAGCTCGACGGCAAGTACGTGAAGGTGCCGCAGGGCGACCCCTCGTACAAGAAGTTCGTCGGCTTCACGGACATGGACGTCCTCCTCGACGGGCTGCTGACGCTGCACGGTTCGCTCGGGACGGACGGCCACCACGAGCAGGCGGGCACCCCCACCATCCGCCTCACCGGCGACGAGGGCTCCGGCGGCACCCTGGACGTCTCCCTGGAGGGCAAGCCGTACCCGCTCCTGCTGGTCCGCGCGGGCGGCGCCGGCACCCTGGCCTTCTCCTCCTGGGGCAAGGACTTCGCGCTGACGAAGCCGGACAAGAACGAGACGGTGGACTACGGCAAGAAGCTGCCGGCGTCCTGATCTCTCAGCGGCGGCGCTTCTTCTTCAGCAGCAGCCGCGGAAGCCCCGCGGGGATCGGCTGACGCGTCGTCGCCGGCGAGGGCAGCGGTGCCTCGGCGAGCGAACCTTCGGGCAGCGGCTCGGTGGTCCCCGCGGGCTCCAGGCGCAGCACTCGGCACTCGCGCGACCAGCGCTCCGTCATGGCCTCGCCGTCGGGGGCGTTGAGGCGCTTGCCCTTCAGTTCGGCCACCGTCGCCGCCCACTCCTCGGACCCGGGCGCGAGCTCCACGATCTTCGCCGGCCAGGTCACCAGCCGGCCGCCCTTGTCCTTGCTGCGGACCGTCACCTCGGCGCCGCCCCCGTCGGCCAGCCCCGGCAGCGGCTGCTCGCCCGGCCCGTCGCCGACGACACACGCGGCACCCTCGTGCCACACGTGCCACAGCGCACGCGCCGGGACGCCGGGGCCCTTGACCCAGACGAGGCCGGACTTCTTGGTGGCCTCCTCGACGAGGGCCTGCTCGAGCAGCTCGCTTGTCATGTGCCCAGCCTATCGAGGTGCTCTAGAGCCAGCCGTTGCGCTTCAGCGTGCGGTGGATGCCGAGGCAGAGGCAGACCGTGATGCCCATGATCACCGGGTAGCCGTACTTCCAGTGCAGCTCCGGCATGTACTTGAAGTTCATGCCGTACACCCCGCACACCATCGTCGGTACGGCGATGATCGCGGCCCAGGCGGTGATCTTCCGCATGTCCTCGTTCTGCGCGACGGACGCCTGTGCGAGGTTGGCCTGGAGGATCGAGTTGAGCAGTTCGTCGAAGCCGACGACCTGCTCCTGGACCCGGGCGAGGTGGTCGGCGACGTCCCGGAAGTACTTCTGGATGTCCGGGTCGATCAGCCGCATCGGCCGCTCGCTCAGCAGCTGCATCGGGCGCAGGAGGGGCGAGACCGCACGCTTGAACTCCAGGACCTCGCGCTTGAGTTGGTAGATCCGCGCCGAGTCCACACCGCGCGAGACGCCGCCCCGGCCGGGCGAGAAGACCTCGGTCTCCACCTCGTCGATGTCGTCCTGCATGGCGTCGGCGACCGCGAGATAGCCGTCGACCACGTGGTCGGCGATCGCGTGCAGCACCGCCGAGGGGCCCTTGGCGAGCAGCTCGGGGTCGTCCTGCAGCCGGTGCCTGAGCGCCCGCAGCGAGCCCTGTCCGCCGTGCCGGACGGTGATGAAGAAGTCCCGTCCGGTGAAGCACATGACCTCACCGGTCTCGACGACCTCGCTGCTGGCGGTGAGTTCGTCGTGCTCGACGTAGTGGACGGTCTTGAAGACGGTGAACAGGGAGTCGTCGTACCGCTCCAGCTTGGGCCGCTGGTGGGCCTGGACCGCGTCCTCCACGGCCAGCGGGTGGAGCCCGAACTCGCCCGCGATACCGGCGAATTCGGCCTCGGTCGGCTCGTGCAGCCCGATCCACACGAAGCCTCCGTCGCGGCGCACCAGGCGCATCGCCTCGTGCGGGGTCAGCGGCTTGCCGGTGTCGACGCGGCTGCCGTTGCGGTAGACGGCGCAGTCGACGACGGCCGAAGGCGTCGAGGGGTCGCGAGTCGTGTCGTAGACGCCGGCGTCCTTGCGCAGGGAGATGCGGGACGGGCGGACCACGGCACGCAGGTCACGGATCATCGACATGGCGGGCTCCTTCGTGACAGGCAACGAGAGGCCGCCGACGACGGTTGGAACTACCCGGAATGGGGACGTCCTGACTGATGGTGTTTGGCACGTCCGCAAAGCGGGGAGCACCGCACCGTCGCGGTGGCGAGCTTCGCTACTGATTCAGATCAGACAGATCAGGCAAAACGAAACGAAGTGCTCTTCCGCGTGAAGACGCAAACCTGAAAGGCGGCAGTCAGCCGGAGCCGGATCAGCTACATCAGCGGCAGGAAGAGCGAGTGGTACTGCACGGGTGACTTCGATCCATGACAGCCCCACCTCCTCCGGCCGGTCCCTCGTAAGGGAGTCCCTGTGGCGTCGGACTCGATCGCGACGCTTCAGCGTGCTGCCCGAACGACCGGGTCAGACTATCAGCAGCCCAAAGTGTCAAGCCGCCGCTTTGCCCGGTACTGACGAGTTCTATGCTCGCCGCATGGTTGATGTTCTTGCTCTGGTCGAGGCCCGGTTGCGCACCGCGCTGGGCGAACCGGACGCGCGCGCGGCGGTCACGTTCCTCGGTACGGACCGCATCGAGGTGCTGCGTTTCCGCCAGGGCGACATCGTCCGCTACGCCACGCTCGGCATGTCCGCGCAGCCGATGAGCGACCCCACCGCGGTGCTCGCCGATCCGGTCCAGGGCCCGCGCGCCGAGCTGGTTCTTTCGGTACGCAGCGGCCTCGCCGACACCGACAAGGCGCTCCGCCCGCTCGCCGTGCTCGCCGCGTCCCCGCAGGTCGAGGGCGTGGTCGTGGCCCCCGGCGCCTCGCTCGAGATCGGTGAACCCCTGTGGCCCGGCGCGCCGTTCAGCTCCGTCCTGGTCGCTGAACCGGGCGGCCTGGTCGAGGACCTCGACCTCGACGAACCCCTCGAGCCGGTCCGCTTCCTGCCCCTGCTCCCCATGACCCCGAACGAGGCCGCCTGGAAGCGCGTTCACGGTGCCCAGGCCCTCCAGGAGCGCTGGCTGACGAACGGGACGGACCTCCGGGATCCGTCCCGGAGGTCCGTCCCGCTGGACTGACCGGCGAGTGAGCAAGCTCACCAACCGGTGGCCGGAAAGCGTCAGTTGGCAAAGACCGTGACACCGTCCTCGGTCGCGTGCTGCGGCTCAAGTTCCGCGGCCTCGTGCGTGAGCGCGCTGCGTCGTACGAGGACCACGAGCGCACCCAGCAGCGCGGTGACCGCCGCGACCACGAACGGGATGTGGAGGTCGGTCCACTCCTCGATCTTCGGCGCGAAGTAGGGAGCGGCGGCCGCGGCGAACCAGCGCACGAAGTTGTAGCCCGCGCTCGCCACGGGGCGGGGCGCGTCCGAGACGCCGAGGGCCAGCTCCGTGTACACGGTGTTGTTCACGCCGATGAAGGCGCCGGACAGGATCGTGCAGACGACGGCCGTCGTGTGGTCGCCGTAGCCGAGGACGAGCACGTCGACGGCGAGCAGCACCAGCGAGCCGCCGAGCACCTTCAGGGAGCCGAACCGCGCCTGCATGCGCGGCGCCACGATCACCGAGAAGACGGCGAGCAGCACACCCCAGGCGAAGAACACGGCGCCCGACTTGTACGGGGTCATGTTCAGCACGAACGGCGTGAAGGCCAGCACGGTGAAGAACGTGTAGTTGTAGAAGAACGCCGAGACCGCCGCCGATGCGAGACCGCCGTGGCCGAGTGCCTTGATCGGGTCGAGGAGTGACGTCTTCCGCGCCGGCTTCGGCTGCTCCTTCAGGAACGCCGTGATGCACAGGAAGCCGACCGCCATCAGGAACGCGGTGCCGAAGAACGGGTACCGCCAGCTCGCGTTGCCGAGCAGTGCGCCCAGCAGCGGCCCGCAGGCCATGCCGAGGCCGAGCGCGGACTCGTAGAGCAGGATCGCGGCCGCGCTGCCGCCGGCCGCCGCGCCGACGATGACCGCGAGGGCCGTGGAGACGAAGAGCGCGTTGCCCAGGCCCCAGCCGGCGCGGAAGCCGACGAGTTCGGCGACGGAGTTCGATGTGCCCGCCAGGCCCGCGAAGACCACCACGAACGCGAGACCGAGCAGCAGGGTCTTCCGGCCGCCGATGCGGCTGGAGACGAAGCCGGTGATCAGCATCGCCACGGCCGTGATCAGGAAGTACGAGGTGAAGAGGAGGGAGACCTGGCCGGCCGTGGCGTCGAGTCCCTTGGCGATGGACGGCAGGATCGGGTCGACGAGTCCGATGCCCATGAAGGCGACGACGGACGCGCCGGCCGTCGCCCACACGGCCTTCGGCTGCCGCAGGATGCTGCCCGCTCCCGCGTCGAAGGGGTCCTGACTTGCTCCCATCGTGTGCTCCCGTCCCGACATAGATAGTTGGTGTATGCACATAGTAAGTTAGGGTGGCTAATTAATGCAAGGCGCATCTAGTTTTGCCTGGTGAGGGTTCCGGTGAAGGGTTCCGTCCGGACGGGTGATCGTCCTTGACGTGGGGGAGCCGGGGTAGGACCGTGGGGCCCTATGAGGGGCGAACCCAGTTGCCCGAAGTGTGGTGGCCGGGTCAGGGCTCCCGGACTCTTCGCCGATTCGTGGCAGTGCGATGTGCACGGCACCGTGCATCCGGTGCAGCCCGTGATCCCGCCCAGCGTCGAGGCCCTCAGCGTCGTGGTGCATCGCACGCAGGTGCCGGTGTGGATGCCGTGGCCGCTGCCGGTCGGCTGGCTGCACACGGGCGTGGCCTGCGCCGGTGACGACCGCCACGGCGGTCGCGCCACCGCGGTGGCCTGCTCGGGGCCGGGGCCGCTCGGCGGCATAGGGGAGCTGATCCTCGTCGCCGAGGAACTCGGCGTCGGGCTCGGCGCGCGGTACGCGGGCATCGACGGTCCGGACCCGGGGCCGTACATGAACGTCGAGAAGCCGCCCCAGGCCAAGGTCCTGGCCGGAGGCCGTCCCACCCCGCTCTGGCATGTCACCGGCTCCCCCGACGACCGCGCGGTCTTCGCGGGCGAAGCGCGCGGGCTGTGGCTGTGGGCCGTGGTGTGGCCCGAGCAGTCGGGGCTGTTGATGTACGACGAGCTGGTGCTGACGGATCTGCGGGATGCGGGGGCGGAGGTCGAGCTGGTCCCCTGCGGGGCGCTGTCGCCCAGGCTGTTGGAACCCTGAGCGTTCGCTGTAGGGGGCGCTTCACAGTTTCAGGTGTGACAGGGCACCCCTGGATTCCCGCTATCCTTGGGTGTCCTCTTCCGTCCCGTCACCGCCTGGAGTCCGCGTCGTGCGCATCGATCTGCACACCCACTCCACCGCTTCCGACGGTACGGACACCCCGGCCGAGCTGGTGCGCAATGCCGCCACCGCCGGGCTGGACGTCGTCGCGCTGACGGATCACGACACCACCCGCGGGCACGCCGAGGCGATCGCCGCGCTGTCCGAGGGGCTCACGCTCGTCACCGGCGCCGAGCTGTCCTGCCGTGTCGACGGCATCTCGATGCACATGCTCGCCTACCTCTTCGACCCCGAGGAGCCGGCGCTGCTCGCCGAGCGCGAGCTGGTGCGGGACGACCGGGTGCCCCGCGCCCACGGCATGATCGCCAAGCTGAACGAGCTGGGCGTGCCGGTCACCTGGGAGCAGGTGAAGCGGATCGCCGGTGACGGTTCCGTCGGACGTCCGCATGTCGCCTCCGCGCTGGTCGAGCTCGGCGTGGTGCCCACCGTGAGCGACGCGTTCACCGCGGACTGGCTCGCCGACGGCGGCCGGGCCTTCGTCGAGAAGCACGAGACGGACCCCTTCGAGGCGATCCGGCTGGTCAAGGCCGCGGGAGGCGTGACCGTCTTCGCGCACCCCGGCGCCAGCAAGCGCGGCCGTACGGTCCCGGAGTCCGCGATCGCCGAGATGGCCGCCGCCGGGCTGGACGGCATCGAGGTCGACCACATGGACCACGACCTGGAGACCCGAGCGCGGCTGCGGGGCCTGGCCAAGGAACTCGGGCTGCTGACCACCGGGTCCAGCGACTACCACGGCAGCCGGAAGACCGTGCTGCTCGGCGAGTACACGACGGATCCCGAGGTCTACGGCGAGATCACGCGCCGGGCGACGGGTGCGTTCCCGGTGCCGGGGACCGGCGGGGCCTGAGGTCGCCCGCACCTCACCGTCGTATTCGCATCTCTTCCTGCAAGGCCTCTTCAGTCATGTTCGACTTCGCCGTCTTCGGCTCCCTCTTCCTGACCCTTTTCGTCATCATGGATCCCCCGGGGATCACCCCGATCTTCCTCGCGCTGACCGCCGGACGCCCCGGCAAGGTGCAGAAGCGGATGGCCTTCCAGGCCGTCTGTGTGGCGGGCGGCGTGATCGCCGTGTTCGGGCTCCTGGGCCACCAGATCCTCGACTACCTGCATGTTTCCGTGCCCGCCCTGATGATCGCGGGAGGACTGCTGCTCCTGCTGATCGCACTCGACCTGCTCACCGGCAAGACGGACGAGCCGAAGCAGACCAAGGACGTCAACGTCGCCCTCGTACCGCTGGGCATGCCGCTGCTGGCCGGTCCGGGTGCCATCGTGTCCGTCATCCTCGCCGTGCAGAAGGCCGACAGCGTGGCCACGCAGGTGTCGGTGTGGGCGGCGATCCTCGCCATCCATGTGGTGTTGTGGCTGGTGATGCGGTACTCGCTGCTGATCATCCGGGTCATCAAGGACGGTGGTGTGGTCCTGGTGACGCGGCTCGCGGGCATGATGCTCTCCGCGATCGCCGTGCAGCAGATCATCAACGGCATCACCCAGGTGGTCCGGGCGAGCTGATCCCCCAAGCGCAGAGCCCCCGTACGGCATCGATGCCGTACGGGGGCTCTGAAGCTTGAGCGGTGATCCGCGTCTGTGGTGTTCCGCGTCTGTTACGCGGCCGACTCCTCGGCCGGCCTGATCCAGAGGCGCTGCCCGATGGCGGCGGCCTGCTGAACGATCCGGTTGACGGAGGCGGCGTCCACGACCTTGCTGTCCACGGTCGTGCCGTTGACCTCGTCGAGTCGCATGATTTCGAAGCGCACGGCCTCTCCCTTCGTCTCGCTGTGTACGTAGTAGTCAACGGGCTGCGTGTTACAAACATTCCCTACGCTAAGGAAATTTTTCGAACGACTAATTACTGACTGGTAAGAAGTTCGGAAGCGCCCGCCGGGAGACTGACCGGGACCGGTTGTGTTCGCAGCGTGACCGCCGGGACAATGGAGGCGATGAACGACGACCTCGCGGCCCTCAGTGCCCGCATCGACCGCACGAACGAGCTGCTGCAGCGCATGCTCGCCGAGGTGGCGAAGACGCCCTCGACGCATGCGATCTTCGTCGACGCGGGATATCTGTATGCGGCCGCGGGGCGGCTGGTGGCCGGGACGGAGGACCGGCGGGCCTTCGACCTGGACGCCGAGGGGCTGATCGAGGCGCTCATCGACAGGGCCCGCACCATCTTCGCGGACAGCCGGCTGCTCCGCGTCTACTGGTACGACGGCGCGAGACGCCGCATCCACACCGCCGAGCAGCAGTCCATCGCCGAACTGCCGGACGTGAAGGTCCGGTTGGGCAACCTGAACGCCAACAACCAGCAGAAGGGCGTCGATTCACTCATTCGGACCGACCTGGAGTCCCTGGCCAGACACCGCGCGATCAGCGACGCGGCGCTGCTCGGCGGCGACGAGGACCTGGTGTCGGCGGTCGAGGCGGCGCAGGGGTACGGGGCGCGCGTCCACCTGTGGGGCATCGAGGCCCCCGAGGGGCGCAACCAGGCGGAGCCGCTGCTCTGGGAGGTCGACAGCCAGCGCACCTTCGACCTCGACTTCTTCAAGCCGTACGTGTCCCGCCGCACCGCTCCCGCCTACGAGGCCGGCGCCTCCCGGCCGACCCGCGAGGACGTCCGCTTCGTCGGCGCGCAGATCGCGGCGAAGTGGCTGGCGGCACGGGGCCGCGACTCCCTGGGGGAGCTGCTGCCGGGCCACCCGTATCTGCCGGGCTCGGTGGACCAGGACCTGCTGGTGGAGGCGGAGGGTCTGCTGCAGTACTCCCTGCGGGGGCAGGCGGATCTGCGGCGGGCGTTGCGGGACGGGTTCTGGGAGCACCTGCAGGCGCAGTACTAGCCGTGATCTTTATTCCGGCCTGCGGTCCTGTGTCCCGTCCCAGAAGTCGGCGAAGGCGCGGGCCGTTTCGAGGGGCTTGTCCGTGTTGGGGGAGTGCTCGGCGCCCTGGACGACCGTGCGGTGGGCGTGCAGCCGTAGAGCCATGTCGTCGAGCAGGGTCACCGGCCAGGTGTCGTCGCGGGAACCCGACAGAACGTGGAACGGCAGCGGCACGGCGGCGAGTTCGGCCACGCGGTCCGGCTCGACGCACAACTGGCGGCCGGTGGCGATGAGTTGGGCGGGTTTGTTGCCCAGCCAGCGGCGGCGCAGGTCCTCCCGGTCGTCGAGCCCCTCGTCCAGTTCCCCGGTGTCGGTCTCCTCCGGCGGCTCCATGGCCTGGATCGCATCCCACACCTCGGGCATGGTCATCACGGCGAGCGCGTCCCGGAGCAGCTTGACGCGCTGCTGCTGGGAGCCGGAGATCTGCGCGGGGCCGGAGGCCATGAGGGTGAGGGAACGGAAGGGGGCGTGGTCGCGCAGGACCGCGGCCCGTGCGATCTGCCCGCCGAGGGAGTGCCCGACGAGGTGCACGGGGGTTCCGATCGCCTCGGCCTGCGCGAGCACGTCCCGCGCCAACTCGTCCTGCGCGTAGGCCGATTCGTCGTCCTGTGGCCCGTCGGACTCGAACTGTCCGCGCCCGTCCACCGCGACGGTCCGGTAGCCGCGCGCCGCGAGCGACTCGTGCAGCGGGTTGAAGTCCTCCTTGCTGCCGGTGAACCCGGGCAGCAACAGCGCGGTACCCCGCGGGGCGACACCGTCCGCCACGGGCGCATCGACGACGGCGAACTCTCCACGCGCGGTACGCAGGGCGTACGCGCGGGCGCCGGGGGGCGGTGTGAAGCTCGGGGGACGGCTCATGGGGTGAGGTTATCTGGCGGGGGTGCCGGGGCGGCCGAGGAGGGGGCGGGGTGGGGCGCGTGGGGCGGTGGGGTGTTGTGGTGTTGGAGGGGCGGTGGCTGGGTTCTGGGAGGTGCGGGGCGCAGGGGTTGCCGGGTGCGGAGGTGTTGGAAGGCAGCCGGTGGCCGGGTGCTGGTGAGGTGGTGCGTGGGGCGCGGGCTTGCCGGGTCTGGCGGTGTTGGACGCCCGATGGCTGGGCTCAGGTGAGGTGGCCCTAGCGGGTGACGTGCGGCGGCTGAGTGTTGCGGTGTTGGAAGGCCGGCGGCCGGCCCAGGTGAGGTGGGGCGGGCCGGGTGTGCCGGTTGGCCGGGGGGTTCCCGTGGCGGACGGCCGACGGTCGGCCTCAGGTGAGGAGGGGCGCGTGGGGGAGGCCGAGTACCGCGTGTCGGAAAACGCCGACGGCCGGGCCCAGGTGAGGTGGGGCGGGCCGGGTGTGCTGGTTGGCCGGGGGGTTCCCGTGGCGGAAGGCGGATGGTCGGCCTCAGGTGAGGAGGGGCGCGTGGGGGTGGCCGAGTACCGCGTGTCGGAAAACGCCGGCGGCCCGGCCCACGTGAGGTGGGCCGGGCCGTCGGGTGACTGAGCGGTCAGCTCTCCGCGGGCTCCGCGGCGGCCGTGGCCTTCCGCGTGCGGCGCGTCCTGGGCTTTGCCTCGGTCGCGTCGGCAGCGGTCTCGGCGGGTGCCGTGGCCTTGCGGGCGCGGGTGCGGGGCTTGGCCTCCGGCTCGTCGGCGGCCTGTGCCGGGATCTCGGCGACGGCGGCCGTCTTGCGCGTGCGGCGCGGCTTGGCCTCCGTGGCCTCGGCCGTGTCGACGGCCGCGGTCGCTGCCTTCCGCGTGCGGCGGGGCTTGGCCGCCTCGGTGGCTTCCGAGGCGGCGGTTGCCGTCTTGCGGGTGCGGCGCGGCTTGGCTTCCGTGCCCTCGGCGGCGTCGACCGCGGCTTCGGCAGCGGCCGTCGCCTTGCGGGTGCGGGTGCGCGGCTTGGCCTCGGCGGCCTCCGGCGCCACCGCGGCGTCGACGGACTCGGCGACCTTGCGCGTACGCCTACGGGGTGCGGCCTCGGTGGTTTCCGAAGCGGCGGCCGTCTTACGGGTACGGGTGCGCGGCTTGGCTTCCGTGCCCTCGGCGGTGTCCACCGCGGCCTCGGCGGCAGCCGTCGCCTTGCGGGCGCGGGTGCGGGGCTTGGCCTCGGGCTCCTCGGCGGCCTGTGCCGGGATCTCGGCCGCGGCGGCCGTCTTGCGCGTGCGGCGCGGCTTGGCCTCCGTCGCCTCGGCCGTGTCGACCGCGGTCTCGGCGGCAACCGTCGCCTTGCGGGTGCGGGGCTTGGCCTCGGCGGCCTCCGCCGTGTCCACCGCGGCCTCGGCCGCTGCTGCGGCCTTCCGGGTGCGGCGGCGCGGTGCGGCCTCCGTCGGCTCCGGAGCGCTCTCGGTGGCGCCCTCGGCCGTGTCGACCGCGGTTTCGGCGGCCTTACGGGTACGCCGGCGCGGCTTGGCGGGAGCCTCGGGCTCCGCGACCACCGGGGCTTCGACGACGGCCGGAGCCTCCTGGGCAACCGTCTCCGGTGCCGTCGCCTCGGCCGAACTCACCGTCGGCTCCGCGGACTTGCGGGTCCGGCGGCGGCGCGGCTTCGCCGGGGTCTCGGGGGCGTCGAGGGCAGGACCCTCCGCCGTCGTGACGGCGGCCTCCGCGGACTCGGACACCACTGCCGCGGTGGTCACCGGCTCCGCTGCCGCACCGTTACGGGTACGGCGACGGCGGCGCGGGGTGCGCGGACCGGACGTCTCCTCGGTCGACGAGACCTCCGTCACGGCCTCGGGCGTGGCCGTCGCGTCCAGGGCCGACCCGCCGCGCGTACGGCGGCGGCGACGCGGCGTACGCGCCGGGCGCTCACGGTCGGCGGAACGGGACTCGCCCCGGCCGCCCCGCTCGCCGCGACCACGTCCACCGCGGCCGCCGGTCTCGCCCAGGTCCTCGAGCTCCTCCGCGTCCAGGCCCGCACGCGTGCGCTCGGCACGCGGCAGGACACCCTTGGTGCCCGCGGGGATGCTCAGCTCCTCGAAGAGGTGCGGGGACGTGGAGTACGTCTCCGGCGGGTCGTTGAAGTTGAGCTCCAGCGCCTTGTTGATCAGCTGCCAGCGCGGGATGTCGTCCCAGTCGACGAGCGTGATCGCGATGCCCTTGGCACCCGCGCGGCCGGTGCGGCCGATGCGGTGCAGGTACGTCTTCTCCTCTTCGGGAGACTGGTAGTTGATGACGTGCGTCACGCCTTCGACGTCGATGCCGCGGGCGGCCACGTCGGTGCAGACGAGGACGTCCACCTTGCCGTTGCGGAACGCGCGCAGGGCCTGCTCGCGGGCGCCCTGGCCGAGGTCGCCGTGGACGGCGCCGGCCGCGAAGCCACGCTGCTTGAGCTGGTCGGCGAGGTCGGCCGCGGTGCGCTTGGTACGGCAGAAGACCATGGCCAGTCCCCGGCCGTCGGCCTGCAGTATGCGCGCGACCATCTCGGGCTTGTCCATGTTGTGCGCGCGGTACACGTGCTGCGAGGTGTTCGCGACCGTCTTGCCCTCGTCGTCCGGCGCGGTGGCGCGGATGTGCGTGGGCTGCGACATGTAGCGGCGCGCGAGACCGATGACCGCGCCCGGCATGGTCGCCGAGAACAGCATCGTCTGGCGGCGGGCCGGAAGCAGGTTGATGATCTTCTCGACGTCGGGCAGGAAGCCCAGGTCGAGCATCTCGTCGGCCTCGTCGAGGACGAGGGCCTTGACGTGCTTGAGGTTGAGCTTCTTCTGGCCCGCGAGGTCCAAGAGACGGCCCGGGGTGCCCACGACCACGTCGACGCCCTGCCTGAGGGCCTCGACCTGGGGCTCGTAGGCCCGGCCGCCGTAGATCGCGAGGACGCGTACGTTGCGCACCTTGCCCGCGGTCAGCAGGTCGTTGGTGACCTGCGTGCACAGCTCGCGCGTGGGGACGACGACGAGCGCCTGCGGGGTGTCGGTGAGCTCCTCGGGCTTCGCGCGGCCCGCCTCCACGTCCGCGGGGACGGTGACGCGCTCGAGGAGGGGGAGGCCGAAGCCCAGCGTCTTGCCGGTGCCGGTCTTGGCCTGGCCGATGACGTCCGTGCCGGAAAGGGCGACGGGGAGGGTCATCTCCTGGATGGGGAAGGGGGTGGTGATGCCGACGGCCTCGAGGGCCTCGGCGGTCTCGGGAAGGATTCCGAGATCTCTGAACGTCGTAGTCAGGGTGCTGCCTCTTCTGTGTGCGCGGTGCGAGGCGAGCGCGGGGGTCGTTGACGGACCGTGCCGGGGACGTCGGCTGCCTTACGGGCTTGCCGTAACGCACGGGACCACTGCCGACGCTCTAGCGCTCGTACCGCTGAGGGGGTCCCTCCGGGCGCCATACGCAATGTGCCGTATGGATATGGAGGGCTGTCGGGTCGGAGCCGATCGGGCCACCGACCGGGCATCCTCATACGTGCGGCCCGTCGAGTAGTCGGCAGGCGCATTACCACCATACCCCGGAATCACGCACACGCGATGGCCGATTTGGTCACGTAGCCGTCATCACACTGATTGACCAGGGACTTCCACGGCTCGTCGAGCGGACTATTGTGCGCTTCATGACGACGCCTGACAACACCTCTGACGCACCTGACGAGCACACCGGAGTCGCCGCCCAGGACTGGGCGAAGGCCTCCGCAGACCCCCAGTACCGGGCCGCGGTCGTCGACCTCCTCGGTGCGCTGGCGTACGGCGAGCTCGCGGCGTTCGAGCGGCTCGCGGAGGACGCCAAGCTGGCGCCGACCCTGGCCGACAAGGCGGAGCTGGCGAAGATGGCATCGGCGGAGTTCCACCACTACGAGAAGCTGCGCGACCGGCTCACCGAGATCGGCGAGGAGCCCACGCGCGCGATGGAGCCGTTCGTCGCTGCGCTCGACGGCTTCCACAGGCAGACGGCGCCCTCGGACTGGCTGGAGGGGCTCGTCAAGGCGTACGTCGGCGACTCGATCGCCAGCGACTTCTACCGCGAGGTCGCCGCGCGGCTCGACTCCGACTCGCGTGAGCTCGTGCTCTCCGTGCTGGACGACACCGGGCACGCGGGCTTCGCCGTCGAGAAGGTGCGCGCGGCGATCGACGCCGACCCGCGCGTGGGCGGACGGCTCGCGCTGTGGGCGAGGCGTCTGATGGGCGAGGCCCTGTCGCAGTCCCAGCGGGTGGTCGCGGACCGCGACGCGCTGTCGACGATGCTCGTCGGCGGCGTCGCGGACGGCTTCGACCTCGCCGAGGTCGGCCGTATGTTCTCGCGGATCACCGAGGCGCACACTAAGCGGATGGCCGCGCTGGGTCTCGCCGCCTAGCCCTGGCCTTCGCCCTCCTGATCGTCCTGCTCACCCTGTTCGCCCTGTGCCGAGTTACGCCGGCGCCGACCGCCGGCGGAGTCTTCCCGCGGGGCGCAGCAGCAGGGACAGCGAGGCCGCGGAGACGATTGCGCCGCCGAGGAGGATCACCAGGAAGTTGCCGGGGTCCAGCGCGCTGTGCATGACGAAGGCGCCGAACAGGGCCCCGGCGACACCCGTCGCCAGCACCAGGGAACGGGCGGGCAGACGGTGGGACAGCCGGTGGTGGGCGGCCCACGCGAGTAGGAGACCGAGAAGAGCGGAGCCGAGCGCTTCGAACAACATCATGGGGTCCCTCCCACACGGCCACACTGCGCGTCACGGTCGTAGCCCGTCATACCCGTGACCTGCGGAATGCAATCCTCCTCTGTGCGTGGCTTGTGCTCCATATGTGGAGAAAAAATCTTGCAGACAGATGCGAGAGGGGCCCGGCGACCTGGAAGTCGCCGGGCCCCTCTCTGCTGTCCGACTACAGCGCGCCGAAGCCCACCTTGCGCGGGGCCGGCTCGCCGAGCTCCACGTAGGCGAGGCGCTCGGCCGGCACGAGGACCTTGCGGCCGTGCTCGTCCACGAGGGTCAGCAGCTGTGACTTCCCGGCCAGTGCCTCGGCCACGATCCGCTCGACCTCCTCGGCACTCTGACCGCTCTCCAGAACGATCTCGCGGGGCGCGTGCTGCACGCCGATCTTGACCTCCACGGCTATGTCCCTCCGACGGTCAGTGAAGTGCGCGACCTTTACGCGCCGTACCCAGCACACATTAGCCCGGTGAGGGGACCTGCACGCTCCGCGCCTGCACGCCAGGAGCGAACAGCGGACGGGAACAAACGGCCTGCACGCGCGCGTGCGGGTCAGTGGTGCTGTTCGCTGCCGTGCAGCGGGAAGCCCGCGATGCCTCGCCAGGCCAGCGAGGTCAGCAGCTGCACCGCCTGGTCGCGCGGGACGCTGCGGTCGCTGTGCAGCCAGGAGCGGGCCACGACCTGGGCGAGACCGCCGAGGCCGGAGGCCAGCAGCATCGACTCCGCGCGCGAGAGGCCCGTGTCCTCGGCGATGACCTCGCAGATCGCCTCCGCGCACTCGTTCGTGACCTTGTCGACGCGCTCGCGCACCGCGGGCTCGTTCGTCAGGTCCGACTCGAAGACCAGGCGGAAGGCGCCGCCGTCGTCCTCGACGTAGGCGAAGTAGGCGTCCATGGTCGCCCGTACGCGCTGCTTGTTGTCGGTCGTCGATGCGAGCGCGCCGCGCACCGCCCCGATCAGTGACTCGCAGTGCTGGTCCAGCAGTGCCAGGTAGAGGTCGAGCTTGCCCGGGAAGTGCTGGTAGAGCACCGGCTTGCTGACGCCGGCGCGCTCGGCGATGTCGTCCATCGCGGCCGCGTGGTAGCCCTGCGCCACGAAGACTTCCTGGGCGGCGCCCAGCAGCTGGTTCCGTCGGGCACGGCGCGGCAGGCGCGTGCCTCGCGGGCGTGCCGCCTCTGTCTGCTCGATGGCTGTCACGCCGCCTCCCAAAATCGTCCACATGCGGTGTGCGCCGCGCCGCCATCGTACTTTTCGGTAACCCTGGTGTGCGCGGTGCGAGCGCAGAATTTCACGGACCGGACGGCCACGAAAGACGCGCAGAAGGTTTCAAACCGGGGCGGAGCGCGCAGCAAGATGTCTTGTTCCAGCTCAGCGGGCGTCAGCGGTAGTCGTCCTCGTCGATGGAGACGACCCTGCGCTGTTCGACGATGTCGGCCTCGTTCGCACGGGCCGGGTCCACGTCCTCGAGAGGGTCGTCGCGATCCGGAGCGAGGTCCGCGTTCTGCTCCGCGGCGTCGTTCTCGGGGGCCTCGACGTCGATCTCCCGGTCCTTCCGGGTCTCCTCGTCCTCGAACGTCCCGGGATCGCTGGGGTCAATGGCCATGGTGGGCTCCCTTCCTACGAATGTCCCTGAAAGAAGCAGGGGCCACAGCGGGTGCCCTCTTTACGAGCCTAGGAGACACCCGATCCGGACGCCATGCCATGTGCGTGCCATCTGTGACGGCGAACACATGAGCCACTACGTGATCGTCTCGTAACATTGCCGCATGTCTTCGACCGAGCTGCCGTCCGTGCCGGCGACCAATGTGCTCCCGAAGGTGACGCCCGTCAGGGTCGCGGAGGGCGAGCGGCTCAGGTCGGTCGGGCTGCCGGGAATCACGCTGACGGTGCGGTCGAGACCGCCGGCGCGCGAGGGCCTGCCGCCGGCGCTGTACGTCCACGGGCTCGGCGGTTCCTCGCAGAACTGGTCGGCGCTGATGGAGCAGCTGGAGGGCGTGGTCGACGGTGAGGCCGTCGACCTGCCGGGCTTCGGCGACTCCCCGCCGCCGGACGACGGCGACTACTCGGTCACCGGGCACGCGCGCGCGGTGATCCGTTTTCTCGACGCGGCCGGGCGCGGTCCGGTGCACCTCTTCGGCAACTCGCTCGGCGGCGCGGTCACCACGCGCGTCGCGGCGCTGCGGCCCGATCTCGTACGGACGCTGACGCTGGTCTCGCCCGCGCTGCCGGAGATCCGGGTCCAGCGGACCGCCGTGCCGACGGCGCTGCTGGCGGTGCCCGGAGTGGCCGGGCTCTTCACCCGGTTCACCAAGGAGTGGTCTGCGGAGGAGCGGGTCCGCGGGGTCATGGCGCTCTGTTACGGCGACCCCGGGCGGGTCTCGCCGGAAGGATTCCGCAACGCGGTGGAGGAGATGGAACGGCGGATGCAACTGCCGTACCTCTGGGACGCGATGACGCGTTCCGCGCGCGGGATCGTCAACGCGTACACACTGGGCGGGCAGCAGGGTCTGTGGCGCCAGGCCGAGCGCGTCCTCGCGCCGACCCTGCTCGTCTACGGCGGCCGGGATCAGCTCGTCGGCTTCCGCATGGCCCAGAAGGCGGCCCGCACCTTCCGCGACTCCCGTCTGCTCACCCTGCCGGAGGCGGGGCACGTGGCGATGATGGAGTACCCGGAGACGGTGGCCCGGTCCTTCCTCGAACTCCTCGCGGAGGCGGGGCAGTTGGGCGACGCCCCCCTGTCCCGGGAGCCGGCTGTTGACGGCGGTGGTGCGGTCGTCGGCGACGGCGGGACCGCCACCGAGAGTGCGGGGAGCTGAGCGCCGCCGTGGGACGCCACAGCCGCCGCGGCACCGCTGCCGCGAAGGGTGACGCTGAGGACACAGGGACCGGACGGGGGGCTCGGGGTTCTGGGGCCGGTACGGATTCCGGGGCTTCCGCGGCCGGTACGGGTGGACGCCGGGTGCCCGGGCCGTCGTATGGGCAGCAAGGGATGCCTTCGGGAGGGTCGCCGGGACCCGGGGCGCAGGGGACGCCTGCGCGGGGGGTGCCGCGTCTTCCTGACGGCACGCCCGCTCAGGGTGTCCCGAGGTTTGCTGACGGCACGCCGGCTCGCGGGGTTCCGCGGTTCGCTGACGGTACGCCCGCGCGCGGGGTGCCGCGTTTTCCCGATGGCACGCCTGCTCACGGCACGCCCCGTCTGCCCGACGGCACCCCCGCCCACGGCACGCCCCGCGCCCGCGGTGGGCACCCCGAGCAGCGTGAAAGCGGCGGCGGATGGGGTGAGTTGAGGGGGCAGGGCCGTGCCGGGGCCGTGGGGCCCGGGGTGGCCATACCGCGACAGCGGCAGGCGCCGCCCGGTGGGCCGCGGCAGGACTACCTCGACGCCTTCGAGGGGGACGACGACGTCTTCGCGCCCCGTGCCGGCGTCTCCGCGCATGCCTCGGACCCGTACGGCTCCGTCACCGACTGGGACCCCGGCACCGGCGTCGGCGTAGCCTCCGAGGCCGACGCCGACGACGAGCCGCCGACCGGTGTGCCCGCCCAGGCCAGGGGCGCCAAGGGGCGGACGTTCACCGGGATCGCGGCCGCCGCCGTCACCACCGTGTTGGCCGTGGTCGTCGCCGGTCAGGTCACGCACGGACGCGACGACACGGCCGTAGGGACGCAGTCGGCCACCGATCAGGCGCGGGACGCCCGGGATTCGGCCACGGGGGCGCCGTCCTCGTCGCCGAGCGTGGCGACGCTGACGTATGCGCAGGCGATGGGCGAGAAGTACCCGCTCAGCGCCACGCTCGCGGGGTCGGGGAAGTTCGACGCCGTTCCCGGGATCGACAAGGCGCCGGGCTCGGGGCAGAAGTACACCTACCGCGTGGACGTGGAGCAGGGGCTCGGGCTCGACGGCGAACTCTTCGCCCAGGCCGTGCAGAAGACGCTCAACGACAAGCGCAGCTGGGCCCACAACGGCGCGCGCACCTTCGAGCGCATCTACTCCGGCAAGCCCGACTTCGTGATCACGCTCGCCAGTCCCGGCACCACTGCGAAGTGGTGCGCCAAGTCCGGGCTCGACACCACCGAGGACAACGTCTCGTGCGACTCGGCCTCCACCGAGCGCGTCATGATCAATGCGTACAGATGGGCGCAGGGATCGAAGACATACGGTGATCAAATTCACGCCTACCGGCAGATGTTGATCAACCACGAGGTCGGCCACCGGCTCGGCTACAGCCATGTCAACTGCACCAAGAACGGCCAGCTCGCGCCGGTCATGCAGCAGCAGACCAAGTTCCTCGACCACGACGGGATCCACTGTCTGCCCAACCCCTGGCCGTATCCCGGGAGTTGACAGGCGCCTCATGTGTCACGTTGACATGCGCAGAAAGTTCATACATATTTCTGGGCATGTCGACCCCCCACGCCTCCGACCGCGCCGCCATCGAGCTGGCGCTCATCGGCGTGACCCCGCTCTGCGTGGCCGACATTCTCTGTCGCTGACGTTCGCCCTCAGGCGTTCGCGTCGCGATCTTTTCCCTCTACCGTGACTCGGTCACGGTTTTCGACGACCTGACGCCCGGGCGGACGTCTGTTCACTTTCGTCTCACTCCTCGTCCGTCTGTCTCAGTATTCGAGAGGTCGTCATTCCGATGCGTCAATCGTCCGTCAGGGCGCGCCGCGTGGCCGCGGCATCCGTAGGCCTGGTTCTGGCAGCGGGCGCCGCCGCCTGCGGGCCGAAGGACAACGATGCCAACGGCTCCGGTGGCGACTCCGCGCCCCACAAGGGCGGCACCCTCACGGTGCTGAACTCCGAGGCCCAGAGCGACTTCGACCCCGCGCGCCTGTACACCTCCGGCGGCGGCAACGTCCCGTCGCTGGTCTTCCGTACGCTCACCACCCGCAACCGCGAGGACGGCGCGGCCGGCGCCAAGGTCGTCCCGGACCTCGCCACCGACACCGGGCGTCCCAACAAGGACGCGACCGTGTGGACGTACACCCTGAAGAAGGGCCTCAAGTACGAGGACGGCACAGCGATCACCTCCGCCGACATCAAGTACGGCATCGAGCGCTCCTTCGCGCCCGAACTGTCCGGCGGAGCCCCCTACTTGAGGGACTGGCTGGTCGGTGCGGCCGACTACCAGGGGCCGTACAAGGACAAGAAGGGCCTGTCGGCGATCGAGACGCCGGACGACCGGACCATCGTCTTCCATCTGAACAAGCCCGAGGGCGAGTTCCCGTACCTGGCCACGCAGACGCAGTTCACGCCCGTCCCGCAGGCCAAGGACACGGGGACGAAGTACGAGGAGCACCCGGTCTCGTCCGGCCCGTACAAGGTCGTCAAGAACGAGAACGACGGTGAGCACCTGGTGCTCGAGCGCAACACGTACTGGTCCACCGCGACGGACGCCGAGCGCAAGGCCTACCCGGACAAGGTCGACGTGCGGTCCGGGCTGGACTCGTCCGTGATCAACCAGCGGCTGTCCGCGTCCCAGGGTGCGGACGCGGCCGCCGTCACGACGGACACCAACCTGGGTCCGGCCGAGCTCGCCAAGGTGAGCGGTGACAAGGAACTTGCTTCTCGCGTCGGTACCGGCCAGTTCGGCTACACGAACTACATAGCGTTCAACCCGACGGTCAAGCCGTTCAGCAACATCAAGGTGCGGCAGGCGATCTCGTACGCCGTCGACCGGTCGTCCGTGATCAACGCGGCCGGTGGTTCCGCGCTCGCCGAGGCGGCCACCACCTACCTGCCGAACCAGAAGTCCTTCGGCTACACGCCGTACGACCTCTTCCCGGCGGGCAAGACCGGCGACGCGGCCAAGGCCAAGGAGCTGCTGGCCCAGGCGGGTTACAAGAGCGGGCTCACGATCACGCTGACCCACTCCAACGCCAAGGACTTCGAGACCAGCCCGGAGATCGCGACCGCGATCCAGGACGCGCTCAAGAAGGCCGGCATCACGGTCAAGCTGCAGGGCCTGGAGGACAACGACTACCGGGACAAGATCCACAACGTGAAGACCGAGCCCGGGTTCTTCCTCGCCCACTGGGGTGCCGACTGGCCCTCCGGTGGTCCCTTCCTCGCCCCGATCTTCGACGGCCGGCAGATCGTGAAGGACGGCTCGAACTTCAACAACGGCCTGTTGAACGACAAGTCGGTCAATGCCGAGATTGACGCGATCAACAAGTTGACCGATCTTGACGCTGCCGCCAAGAGGTGGGGTGCACTGGACAAGAAGATCGGCGAGCAGGCCCTGACCGTGCCGCTGTTCCACCCCGTCTACAAGCGTCTGGTCGGCAAGGACATCAAGAACGTCGTGATCAGCGACTGGACCGGTGTGCTGGACATCTCGCAGGTCGCGGTGAAGTAGCGCCGTGAGCGAGGCACTTGTCGCCGCCGAGGCCGCCGGGACGGGCGTGGAGCCCGTCCCCGGCGCCTCGGGGGCTCGTCAGTTCTGGCGGCGGCTGCGTGCGCAGCGCGCCGCCCTCGTCGCGGCGGGAATCGTCGCGCTGCTGGTCCTGGTCGCGCTCGCGGCACCGCTGCTCACGGCCCTGGAGGGCCAGGACCCGACCACGTACCACCCCTCGCTCGTCGACTCCGCGCGCGGGGGCGTGCCGATAGGGTCGTTCGGAGGGATCGGCGGGGACCACTGGCTGGGAGTCGAGCCGCAGACCGGGCGGGACCTGTTCGCCCGGCTGGTGTACGGGGCGCGGATCTCGCTGGGGGTCGCGCTGGCGTCGACCGTGATCCAGGTCGTGCTCGGTGTCGTGATGGGGGTCGCCTCCGCGCTGGGCAGTGGATGGGTTGATCAACTGTTGAGCAGGATCACCGACATCTTCGTCGCCATGCCATTGATGATCATGTCGTTGGCGCTGCTCGCGATCGTCCCGGCCAGCTTTTCCCGGCCCGTCCTGGTCACCCTCGTCATCGGGTTCATCGCCTGGGGCAACATCGCCAAGATCGTGCGTGCCCAGACGCTCACCCTGAAGGGGCTCGACTACGTCTCCGCCGCCCGGCTCAGCGGCTGGGGAACCTGGCGCATCGCCCGCAGGGAGCTGCTGCCCGGACTCGCCGCGCCGGTCATCACGTACGCCGCGATCCTCATGCCGGTGAACATCTCGATCGAGGCCGCCCTCTCGTTCCTCGGCGTCGGCGTGAAACCGCCCACCCCGTCCTGGGGACAGATGCTCACCTCCGCCGACGTCTGGTACCAGGCGGCCCCGCAGTACCTGCTGCTGCCCGCCGGCGCCCTGTTCGTCACGGTCCTCGCACTGACCGTCCTCGGTGACGGCGTCCGCATCGCCCTCGACCCGCGCGCGGCCTCGCGCCTGCGCGTCGGCACGGGCCGCAAGCGCGAGGCCAAGGCCGGCAAGGAGGAAACCGCATGAGCGGCTTCGGAGGTTTCGTCCTGCGCCGCGCCGTCGGCGCCGCAGTGACTCTGCTTGCCATCTCGGTGATCGTCTACGTCGTCTTCTACGCCACCCCCGGCAACGTCGCCCAGATCACCTGCGGCCCGCGCTGCTCCCCGGAGCAGGTGCACCAGGTGGCTCAGCAGCTCAAGCTCGACGACCCGCTCTACGTGCGCTACTGGCACTTCCTGGAGGGCCTGATCCTCGGTCAGGACTACTCCACAGGCACCTCGGTGGAGCACTGCCCGGCCCCCTGCCTCGGGCTCTCCTACCAGACCGACCAGCAGGTCCTGGACATCATCCTGACGAAGCTCCCGGTGAGCCTCTCGCTCGTGCTCGGCGCGATGGTGCTGTGGCTGATCCTCGGCGTCGGCACCGGCGTGCTCTCCGCCTGGCGGCGTGGCCGGTTCACCGAGCGGGTGCTGACCGCGCTCACCCTGGCGGGCTGGGCCACCCCGGTGTTCGTCATCGGCCTGGTCCTGATGATCGTCGTCTGCGGTGAGCTGCAACTGCTGCCCTTCCCGCAGTACGTGAACTTCACCGACGACCCGGAGCAGTGGGCGTGGAACCTGCTCCTTCCCTGGCTCTCGCTCGCCCTCGTCGAGGCCGCGGCGTTCGCCCGGCTGACCAGGGCATCCATGCTGGAGACGCTGGCCGAGGACCACATCCGCACGTTCCGGGCGTACGGCGTCGCCGAGCGGGCGATCGTGGGGCGGCACGCGCTCCGGGGCGCGTTCGCGCCCGTCATCGCGCTGAACGCCAACAACGTCGGCTCGGCGATCGGCGGTGCCGTCCTCACCGAGACGCTGTTCGGCCTCCCCGGCATCGGCCAGGAGCTCGTCCACGCGGTCAACGTGGTCGACCTGCCCGTCGTCGTCGGCATGGTCCTGGTCATCGGCTTCTTCGTGGTCCTCGCCAACGCCGTCGCCGACGTGCTGTACGCGGTGGCCGACCGACGGGTGGTACTGACGTGAGTCTCGTCCAGGTCACGGACCTGTCCGTCGAGTTCGGCGACCTGAAGGCCGTCGACGGCCTCTCCTTCACCCTGGAGCAGGGCGCCGCCCTGGCGCTGGTCGGCGAGTCCGGCTCCGGCAAGTCCACGGTCGCCTCCGCGCTGCTGGGGCTGCACCGCGGCACGGGCGCGCGGGTCGGCGGCTCGCTCGAGGTCGCCGGCATCGACGTACAGAAGGCGTCCGAAGCCGAACTGCAGCGGCTGCGCGGCGCCAAGGCCGCGATGGTCTTCCAGGACCCGCTGTCGTCCCTGGACCCGTACTACGCGATCGGCGACCAGATCGCCGAGGTGTACCGCGTGCACACGCGCGTGTCGCGACGAGCCGCACGCGCGCGTGCCATGGAGGTCCTCGACCGGGTTGGAATTCCGGACGCACAGCGCCGGTCCCGGTCCCGTCCGCACGAGTTCAGCGGCGGTATGCGCCAGCGCGCGCTCATCGCCATGGCGCTCGCCTGCGAGCCCCGGCTGCTGATCGCCGACGAGCCGACGACCGCGCTTGACGTGACGGTCCAGGCCCAGATCCTCGACCTGCTGCACACGCTGCGCGAGGAGACCGGCATGGGGCTGCTGCTCGTCACGCACGACGTGGGCGTCGCCGCCGAGAGCGTCGACGAGGTGCTCGTCATGCGGCACGGGCGCGTGGTCGAACACGGGCCGGTCGGCTCCGTACTGGGGTCGCCGACACAGCCGTACACGCGCGAACTCCTCGGCGCCGTCCCGCGCGTGGACGCGCCGCGCGCGCCCTCGACGGCCTCCGACGAGGTCGTCCTGGAGGCCAAGGGGCTGCGTCGCGAATTCGGCCGCGGCAAGCGGGCGTTCGCGGCCGTGGACGACGTGTCGCTGACCATCCACCGGGGCGAGACCCTCGGCATCGTCGGCGAGAGCGGCAGCGGCAAGACGACCCTGGGACGCATGTTGGTCGGCCTGCTGGAGCCGACGGCAGGGGAGGTGCGTCACGACGGGCACGCGTGCGTGGGCGTGGATCCCGCCGTGCAGATGGTCTTCCAGGACCCCGTCTCCTCCCTCAACCCCCGCCGCAGCGTGGGCGAGTCGATAGCCGACCCGCTCCGCGCGCGTGGCGAGCGGGACGAGAAGCGCATCAGGGGGCGCGTGACGGAGCTCCTGGAGCGCGTGGGACTCGAAGGAGCGCACTACGACCGCTACCCGCACGAGTTCAGCGGTGGTCAGCGCCAGCGCGTGGGCATCGCGCGGGCGCTCGCGGCCGACCCGCGCGTCATCGTCTGCGACGAGCCCGTCTCCGCGCTGGACGTGACCACCCAGGCCCAAGTGGTCGCCCTGCTCGGCGAGTTGCAGCGCGAACTCGGGCTCGCGCTCGTCTTCGTCGCGCACGACCTCGCCGTCGTGCGCCAGGTCAGCGACCGGGTCGCGGTGATGCGCCGCGGCCGGATCGTCGAGTCCGGGCCCGCCGGCGAGGTGTACGACAACCCCCAGGACCCGTACACCAAGCAACTCCTGGCCGCCGTACCGGCGCTCGACCCCCGGGTCGCCGCCGAACGCAGGGCCGCCCGGCGGGAACCTGCCGCTGCCTGACGGAACGTAACTGCTTGATCTCTTAGCGCGATCGAACGCGACCTGCACGGGAAAGTTACGAGCGTTCACCCCTTTTGGTGGTGCGACGGACAACCGTCCGTCGC